>CALFWI010000063.1 GCA_937928615.1 uncultured Saprospiraceae bacterium
ACTAGTTGCTAGTTAGTCACGAGATAACCAGCAACTAGTAACCTGCAACTAGCAACTATTCCACCTTAAATAAATCATCACTCACGCCACTATTCACTTTAATTTCCGTAATTTTTAAGTCCAAAGGAATTGGTGCTGCACCAACTAATTTTCGACCAAAAGGAAATAAAATACCATCTACTTCTTGATAATTGCTTAAGTCTGTAGAAACCGTTTGAAGCTGACCATTTGGACCAGGTATATTACTTGATTCTTTAACTTTTAAATAAGTTGTAGTATCAAAAAATAACGTTTGTTTTTTGCCTAATGGAGAAGTTGTTGCTACCACAAAAACATTTTTACCATCCAAATTTTCTGTACCGACTAATTTAGCTTCATAGCCCAATTCTTTAAATTGCATTTCAGTAAATAATACTGCTTGTTCTTTTGAATTTGCTACCTGTTCTGCTGGCATAGGTTGAGATTGACCACCTGCGGAAATTTTACCTTTATCCCCATTTAAAATCGTCTCTTGTTGAGCAACGCCCCCCATAATGAATGCTTGGTAAGTTTTACCTGGTGCTTTCTGGATAATCTTCATTTCTATGGTCTGCCCCATTGCATCGGCAGCCATATTCATGGTCAAATCTTTCACTGCCATTAATTTTTCTTTTCCACCAATTGCAGCAATGTATTTATCTAATACTTGCTCTACCGTCATATTTGCCGTAGCAGCACTTTCCTCTATTTTTAGCGGCGTTCCATAAGCATCAAAATAATTTATCGTTCCATCAGCAGAAAATACTTTCAAACTTTCCGCTACCTCTGCTTTATTTCCAACAACCAAAATATGCGCATTTTTCGGCGTGATGTATTTTTGAGCCATTGCCTGAATATCTTCTGCTGTTACCGCATTCAACTTTTCTAAATAAGTTGGGTAATAATCTGCTGGCAATTCATAACGAGCAGTATTTAAAGCAAAACGAGCAACTGTCTGTGGACTCTCTAAAGACCGAGCAAAGCTACCCGTTAGATAATTCTTTACTAAGTTTAATTCCTTTTCCGTTACTCGCTCGTCTCTGATTTTGTTCAATTCTTTAAGCATTTCCGTAATGGCCGCTGCCGTCACTTCGTTTCTGACAGGCGCAGAAGCTGTAAAAGCACCAATTTCTTTATCATAAGATAAATTAGAACCTCCACCATAAGTATAGCCTTTGTCTTCTCGAATGTTCTGATTAATTCGACTTCCAAAAAAACCACCTAATAAGACATTCATTACTCTTGCTTTAATCCAATCATCCGACCCAGGTTTTAAGACCACAGGATAGGTAATGTTAATAATGGATTGAACCGCCCCACTTTTACTCACAAAATCAACTTTTGGAGCAGCTGGTTTTTCGGGCGTAGCAAATGTTTCTTTCTGGACAGGTCTCCCTACCCAATTGCCAAAGTATTTTTCTGCTAAAGGTTTTGCTTCTGCTGCAGTAATATCTCCAACAATAATCAAATAGCTACTATTCGGCTTAAAGTATTTATTATAAAAAGTCTTGGTTTGATCTAAAGTTATTTTAGAAACGGTCTCTTCTGTTTCAATCTCCCCGTAAGGGTGATTTTTACCATACTTTAATACGCTCGAAACGTTGCTAGCAATAGCATTAGGATTTTCCTTAGCTTGTGCTAATCCAGATAGGGTCTGTTTTTTAATTTTATCAAATTCTGCTTCAGGAAATGACGGTTTCAATAAAATGCCTGCCGCAATTTTCATTAAGCCTTCTGTATGCTTTTTTAAAGAAGCACCATATAAGCCACTGCTACTAGAACTCAAAGAAGCGCCCATAAAATCAACGGCTTCATCAATCTCCGCTTTTGATTTCGTAATGGTACCTGTACTTAGTAATTGGCCTGCGATACTAGCTGTCCCAGCATATTCATTTTCCATAAATGGAGGCACATCTACAAAGACTTGAAAGGAAACTCTTGGTAATTTATGATTTGCTACTACAAATACTTTTAGCCCATTTTTTAGATTAAAATTATCCGCTGACCCTACTTCTATTTTAGGGGCTGGTCCTGGTTTAGGAGCAGTTTTTCTAAAATCATTAGCCGCTGCCATTACTGTTTCTGCTTTATCCGTAGCAGTGTCCATTTTATCTGTACCTGTCGCCGCCGTCTCTGCTATTTTGGGCGTACATTGGGCGAAAAACAGGCTACTTATTAGCAATAAAAATAATATTTTTTTCATCGTGTTATATGTTAAAAAGTAAGCTAAAAAGCTTGCGCTTACTTTTAAATTTTGAATTTATGGTTTTCAATTCTTTCAAAAAAAATAAACATTCAGTGTTGTACGACTTCATCGTTTCTACCTGTCGGTAGACAGGCATCATTTATAGTTTATCCTTTTTTAGGGCTGTGCTTGCTTTGGTAAATAAAACAAGTTCACTCGACTGTCTTTCTTAAAATACTCCTTTGCTACACGTTGAATATCTTGTTTAGTGACTGCTAGATATCTATCAATTTCCGTATTAATTAGATTGGCATCTTTATAAAAAAGGTGGTAATTAGCCAAACTCTCCGCAATGCCATAAACCGTAGCATTAGAGGTAACAAAATCATTTTCTACTTGATTTCTTAATTTTTGAAATTCTTTATCAGAAATGAGTTCATTTTGAACTTTAGCAATTTCCGCATCTACCGCCTCACTTAAGTCGTTGGCATCTACGCCCATATTTGCGACAGAATAAATGATATTTACGCCTGGGTCTTCTGCGGGTAAAGGAAAACTCCCTGCAAAAACAGCTTTTTGTTGTTCGTCTACTAAGGCTCTATATAAACGAGAACTTTGTCCTTGAGATAATAATTGAGCTAACATACTCACCGCATAAAAATCAGGCGTTCCTTGTGCGGGTAAACGATAAGTTTGTACAACGGCTGGTAATTGAATATTATCAAACACTGTATCCTTTACTTCTCCTTTAATTGGAGCATCCACTATATCTGGCCGATAGATAGGTTTCGTTCCCTTTGGTATCGTACTAAAATATTTATCCACCATTTTTTTTGTAGCTTCAATATCTAAGTCTCCAGCAATAGATAAAACCGCATTATTCGGTACATAAAAATCTTTATAGAAATTGATGTAGTCAATTTCTTGGGCTGCGTTCAAATGTTCCATTGAACCAATCGGTACCCAACGATAAGGATGCTTCGTAAACGCTCTAGCCATAGATTCTGGCAAAATAGTACCATAGGGCTGATTTTCATATCGTTGACGACGTTCTTCTTTCACGACTTCTCTTTGTGTTTCCACTCCTTTCTGGTCAACTTTAGCATGTAGTAATCTTTCCGATTCTAACCATAGTCCTAGCTCTAGCTGATTGGAGGGTAATAATTCATAATAGAAAGTTTTGTCCTGCGAAGTATAAGCATTATTAGAACCACCAGCTCCATTAATGTATTTATCAAATTGCCCGCGTTCTATATTTTCAGAACCTTCAAATAATAAATGTTCGAAAAAGTGGGCAAAACCAGTTCTATCAGGGTTCTCATTTTTTGAACCAACATGGTACATGATAGAAACTGCTACGATTGGGGTAGAATTATCTTGGTGTAAAATGACATGTAAGCCATTAGCCAAATCGTATTCTACAAAATCAATTTTATTCATCTGGGCGTTAAGCGTGAATAACCCGAAGAGAAAAAACAAACAAGTGAGTCCTTTTTGTTTCATAAAAAATAAGGATTTAGTTGAGTTGAGAATTTGTGTTTTATAAATAGCGTCATCTACTAAAGTATAAGTACTGAACTTAGCATATGTGACAATGTAGAATTGCGAAATTGCATATAATTTTTAATTTATTTTGATATATTCGATTAATTATGGTGAACAAATGACGAAAACGATAAATATATATAGATATTACGGGGAATTTTGAATTCCAAGATTGATAATTTCTAGAAGTCAGAAATATCATTTTTTAGTCTGACTATCTTATAATTTCATTCCCTCATTTTCCTTCTAATCAAAACTTAAAAACAATGTTAAATAGACGAAAATTTATTCATCGTTCGGCACTCAGTTCTTTATTGGCTGCTATTGGCTTAGGTAGCACGGCCTGTGCTTCCGAAGAAAAAGTCACTCCCATAACCACTACTACGACGACTAAACCAACAGTCATTGCGACTTGGGAACGCCGAGCAGCCAACCAAACAGCTTGGCAAGTCATCCAAAAAGGAGGTAGGGCTTTAGATGCAGTAGAAGCAGGTGTTAAAGTATTAGAAGCAGACGAAAATGACCAGTCTGTAGGTTATGGTGGCCGACCAGACAGAGAGGGCAAGGTAACTTTAGACGCTTGTATTATGGATGAAAAAGGGGATTGTGGTTCTGTTTGTTTTTTGCAGGGCATCAAACATCCTATTTCTGTGGCTCGAAAAGTAATGGAAGAAACGCCTCATGTGATACTAGCAGGGGAGGGCGCTTTGAAATTTGCCTTAGCACAAGGTTTTAAAGTAGAAAATCTATTAACGGAAAAATCTAAAAAAGAGTATGAAGCTTGGTTAGTTAATACGGAATACAAACCAGTTATCAATATCGAAAATCATGATACGATAGGTATGGTGGCTATTGATCAAGCAGGAAATATTTCTGGTGCTTGTACGACTAGTGGTATGGCTTATAAAATGCATGGAAGAGTGGGCGACTCCCCTATTATTGGTGCGGGCTTATTTGTCGATAATGAAGTTGGCGGAGCGGCGGCTACTGGAGTAGGTGAAGCAGTACTCAAAACCTTAGGTTCTTTTCTAGTTGTGGAATTGATGCGACAAGGTAAAACACCCCAAGAAGCTTGCGAAGAAGCCGTTAATCGAATTGCGAAAAATCAACATTATAAAGATATTCAAGTGGGCTATTGTGCAGTTAACAAAGCTGGGCAATATGGTGGGTATAGCGTTCAACCTGGATTTAGTTACGTTGTGAATCAAAAAGAAGAGACTGAATTATTTCAAGCGACTTCTTTTATCCAATAAGCAAGTTGCCTGTTACCAGTTGCTTGTTAGTCTAAACTGGCAACTGGTAACTCGCAACTGGTAACTGTCTAATACCGATTCACATCATATCGACGCAATAATCTACGCTCAACACCAGCATAAAGGCTCAATTCGTATTTCCCTGGTAATAATTGCATCAATTGAATTTCCTGTACCGTCAGAGGAGACAAATGTAAGAAAGATTTGACTACCTTCTTTCCTTTTTTAGTCGTTAACTTCAAATGATAAGACGTTGCTTCTTTGGCATATAAATGTGCGGTTACCGTTAAATCTTCTCGGTTAGGTACTACCGTAAAATTAGTTTTTGCCAATTGCTTTTGTCCCTTTCTAGCTCTTCTTAATTTTTTCCTAGTTTTTCTAGATTCTTTAATGGACATATCAGGTTGATAATCCATCGAATAGGAAAATTCATCATCATATCGCATTTCATCCATCCAATTATATTCATCCATAACGGAACGATTACGATCATACTGATTCCAATTCTTTTGAGCAGAAAGATTTAGGGCAAAACAAATGCTTGTCAATAGTAATAGTTTTCTCATGAGTGCATGTTTTATTATGTGTAGTAATAATAATAATAAAACAAGGAAAGTGATGTAGCCATTCTTAATATTAAGAATGACTACACTTTCCAGTGTTTTATTGGGGTTTAAGCTATTTTTATTAATTGATGATTGACAGTTGCTTCGGTAGAATGATTGGGTTTCCTATTTTCTGAAATTTTAGATTGGTTTACGCTTGAAATAGTAGGTATTGTCTTTATTGAAATGCTGGTATTCTTCTTGGTAAATTGGGGATGTTTCGCCAAAATATGACAAGCTAAGCAATTAAGACTAAGTGTGTGTAAGTTCATAGTTGATAGTTTTTTTTGGGGTTGGTTTGGTGGAATCGCATAGGCCTTTAATCCATAAAAACACGATTCCCCAAACCAAAGATATTTTTATTTTAACTCGCCTAAATTTAAAACTTTGGCTTTTTGAGGCTGAGTTAATATCTTAACACAGCGACAATTTCCGACATTTTAAATTTCAATACTAGCATTATTTGTTCAAAAATCTTCACTTTTTTGACATTCTTTATTTTTAAATTACTTAATAGGTGATTTATTTTAAAAAATTCTTATTTTGGTTATACTTTATTAATGTATAATATTTTTAGTAAAGCCTTTTCATTTTGATTGTTTTATACCATTAGGTCCTTATTCCTAGTCGATATTTTTTAAAATTGAGGGACTCATTTACCCTTAGATACCAATTTCTAATTCGTTACTTATTTCTGTGATTTCCGAATAGAACTAGGTGTTTTTCCATAAATTTGTTGAAAGGTTCGAGAAAAATAATTTGGATCAGAGAAGCCTAAATCATAAGCTATTTCAGAAATATTCATTTGGGTACTATTCAATAACTCCATCGCTCTTTTCATTCGTAACATCCGCATATATTGGGTCGGTGTTTTGCCTGTTAAAGCTTTTAATTTTCGATATACTTGTACCTGACTCATTTGCATAATTTGAGCAATTTGTGGTACTGAAAAATCGGAATTGGTTAAATGCTCATTAATTACTCCTTGTAATTGTTGTAAAAAGGCTTTTTCTGTATCTCTTATTTTGGAATGCCCTTTCTCCGCTAAAAAATCTTCCTTTGAATGGTAAGCTTGTAAGCGTTTTCGCAGTTCGACTAATTTTTCTAAACGAATAATAAGCTCCTCTTTATCAAACGGCTTCATCAGATAAGCATCTGCTCCATACTTTAGGCCTTTTAATTTATTTTGTTGAGTCGCCTTGGCTGTTAAAAGAATAATGGGAATATGGCTAGTTTTGGTGTTTTGTTTTAATTCCTTTGTCACTTCAAAACCATCCTTTTTGGGCATCATTACATCACTGATAATAATATCAGGAATGATGGCCAAGGATTTTTCTACCCCTTCTTGACCATTTCGAGCAACCTGAATAGTATATTGGTCTTTTAAACAATATTTTATGTACGTTAATACATCTTCATTGTCTTCTATAATTAATAATAAGGGTAATTCT
This sequence comes from uncultured Saprospiraceae bacterium, assembly GCA_937928615.1. Lineage (GTDB taxonomy): Bacteria > Bacteroidota > Bacteroidia > Chitinophagales > Saprospiraceae > JAFMDF01. The sequence goes on from CALFWI010000063.1 coordinate 7,058, forward strand.
TTCTTTTCAAATTTAAGTTCCCTATTAGCGGTATTAGAAACAGTTCCTAATGCTGATAAAGATTCTTTTTCTAGTAAGGTGTAAGTATTAACTAAGGGAACTGGTTGAGTTAATAATTCTTGAGATTCAGGTACATTTTTTAGGCCTAATGATTCGGTTTTTTTATAAGGCAACTGAATAATAAATTCACTTCCTTTGTCCAATTCACTATTGATATTAATTGTTCCTTGCATGAGGTGCACTAATTCCTTGGTAAGTGCCAAACCTATCCCCGTTCCACCTTCTTTTCTAGTCAATGCATTATCTGATTGATAAAAACGGTCAAATATATAGGGTAAATCTGCTGAAGAAATACCAATACCTGTATCTTTTACTTTAATTTGTAAAACAGAGGTTTGGTCAGCTTTAATCAATTTTGTGTGGACAATTATTTTGCCATACTGTGGCGTAAATTTAATGGCATTTGATAATAAATTTTGGACAATGTGGCGAATCTTTTTTTCATCGTAACCTATCCATAACTGAGGCGTTTCCGTATAAAAAGTCAACTTAATGTCCTTAGATTCTGCCGCAGATAAAAAGGATTCTACTAAATATTGTAGATAACTAATAATGTCTTTTTGCACTAAATCTAATTGTAGTTTTCCTTCTTCTGCTTTTGCTAAGTCCAACATTTGATTAATTAATTGCAGTAAGTTTTTACTATTGCGATTAATTAATTCTTTCTCTACTTGGTTATCTTTTATCTGACTATTGATTCCCATGATAACCGTCAGGGGGGTTCTAAATTCATGCGTAATATTCGTATACAATCTACTCTTAAGGTTATCTAACTCTTTTAAGCGTTCTGCTTCTTTTTGTTCTTGATCTTGAATTAATCTACTTTTTATCAATTGGAACTTAACTTCTTGTCGCTCTTTTTCCATTAGTAACCTCCTATAGGCTAAACCTATAGAAAAAGCAATAATCTCTATGGTCGTACCAATCTTTAGAGAAATCGTAGAAAAATCAAAAGACTGTGCTCTTGACCATATCACTATTAAAATACCAATACCTACTGCCGTGTTACCAACGATAATAAAGTAAGCTTTTCGGTCTTTAGTTCGAAGAAGCGGAAAGATAATAGCGAAAATACAAATCACAAATAGTGCAGAAAAAGAAAGGGAAACTCCATCAGAAGCATTATAACTAAAATTAGTAGATGCCATCAAATAGCCATCCAATAATAACGCAGGTATCGTTAATATGGAAAACCATTTAAAAACAATATCCCATGTTGGCAATAATTTGGATAAATCTAAAAAAGTACGTACAAAAGCTAAATAACCAATAATTGCGATATAGAACGAAAGTTTGAAAAAATGGATGAGTTGTGGTTCATTAGGGAAAAAAGAATCCGTTATCCAATTAGCTAGACTCCCTGAATTATAAGCCGTAAAAAATAAAATACCAACTAAATAAGCAGCATAAGCAATAAAAGCTTTATCCTTTGCAAAAAAGTATAAAATCAGATTATAGATTAACATCATCAACACCAAACCAAAATAGATGTAATCTCTTTCTTTTTCTTTATTTAAAGTAATTAGGTATTTATCAACAGGAATAAGGCTCAAATCAAATTCAGGAGCAAGTGCCGTACGATTGCTCACTGTTTTATAATAAATCGTGTAATGTCTATCAGGAAGAAAAATTAATTTCACAAGATTACCCTTGATTATCGGCGCGAAAGTTCTATCGGATATAGCCGTAAAAAAACCACTCCTAGCGGTTTGGATATTTCCTAAATTATCAATAGCATAAACCTCTAAATCGGTTAAAGAGATAGAAAATCTTAAAACCCATTCTGTCGTTGTAGCATTTGAAGGTAAGTTATTTTGAAGCTGAAATTTCCCCCAATAGGCTTGCTCTGGTTGAAACCCTTCTTTTTGCCACCCCTCTAAAGGCTTAAAGGCTAAAAGACTATCAATTGTATTTTGCGAACTAAAGGATAATGCATTCGTCCTATCAATAGCTATTGCTAGGTAAGTATCTAAGGTATAAGTTTTCTGCTCTTTTTCTATGACTAAAGTCTGACTTTGAATTGTTATAGAAAAAAATAGTAATACACCAAATAGGTAATATGTTATGTGTTCTCTCTTCAAGTATATTGAGGTAAAATGGTAAAGTAATTCTCATAGCGTGTGAACAGCGTGTATCGTATTTTGAAACGGTTCTTTTAAAGCATTAATAGTATTTTAGGTACCCTAAATAGTAAACAAAAGATAGCTTTTATAAAGTTACATCTTTTCAAATTTGTAAAAATCTGTTAATCAAATGGAAATGTATTAAAGGAATTTAATACAGTTTTTGTCTAGCACTAAACTAATACGACAGTAGAGGAGTAAGGTATTCTTAGGTTACTAAAGTAAGCAAAATTTACTAAAAAGCTTAATTTTTCAGCATTTAACTACCAACACTATACTTTTTAGGACATTTTCCCTTCAACGAAAAAGCGCAATTAACAACCAAATGGAACATTCCCTGTTTAGCTATTGAGACCGTTTCAATAAACTTAATACCATGAAAAAACATTTTCTAATTCTCTGTTGTTTGTCTTTCTTTTTTGCTTGTAATACCTATCGAAGTTTACCAGCATTAGTTTATAATAATGACTGGGAAACATTAAATATCAAGGCAACCCCTCAAATAAAAACTGGGGATATAGCGGCAGGTTGGAAATATCTGACGGAAGGTAATTATATAGGTTCGGGGATTCCTTTTGATTTGGTTAAAAAGAAGATTGCTACCCAAAAAGATACGGTTCTCAATAGAACAGGCGCTAATGAAAATTTACCTTTTGGTTTGACAGCTTTTCAACATAGCAATGGCACCATGGTCATGTCAGGCAATTGCTTGACTTGTCACGGTGGTTATTTAAATGGGGAATTTATCGCAGGGTTAGGTGGGTACGGGCTTGAGTTTAATGATTTTTCTAAAAATAATGTCACAACTTTTAAAGCATTAAATACGCTGATTAAAGTAAAATATAAAAAAGACTCAAAGGAAAGAGCAGCCTACGAAATTTTCGGCAAGATTAATAAAGAAGCTTTGTCCTATATAGTGACGCCTTTTGAAGGGGTCAATCCTGCTTTCCGTTTAGAAGAAGCTTATATCATGAAGCGGAATAAAGAAGATTTGACGCTACAGGAAGATAGTAATTATAAACTAGACAAACGATATACGCTTGCTTCTGACGTTCCACCTTGGTGGCATCTTAAAAAGAAAAACGCCTTGTATTATAATGGCATGGGCAGAGGAGATTTCTCTAAATTATTGATGCAAGCTTCTACCCAAGGCATCAAAGATAGTACGGAAGCCAGAGCTATCCAACAAAATTTCATTGATGTTTTAGCCTATCTTGAAACGATAGAAGCACCAAAGTATCCCAATCCAGTCAACGAAAAAATTATTTGGCAAGGTGAAAAATTATTTAATAAAAAATGTAGTAAATGCCATGGTACTTATGGCGAAATTGAAGCATACCCCAATAAATTAGTCGCTTTAGAAGTGGTAAAAACAGACCCTTATTATGCACAAAACTTTAGTGCTAAAATGCATTTAGCCGATTGGTATAACGAGAGTTGGTATGGACAATCCGAACCTAAATCCTTTGTCAAACCAATGGACGGATACATTGCGCCACCCTTAGATGGCGTTTGGGCAACCGCCCCTTATTTTCATAATGCTGCGGTGCCTACTTTAGAAGGTGTTTTAAACAGCAATATAAGACCTACTTATTGGCGTAGAATCAATCAATTAGATTATGAAAAAATGGGTTGGCAATACCAAGAAATGAATAAAGGAGGTAATAAAAAAACGTACGATACGACCTTACCTGGTTATAGCAATGAAGGTCATGATTTTGGAGATGAATTTACCCAAGTACAACGAATGGCAGTTATTGAATATTTGAAAACGCTGTAATCATTACAACTCCCATTTTTTTGATACTTTTGTGTGCATTTATTTTTCCACTTAAGTCGCACTTTTCCAAAAAATGGGTTTCAAATCATTCTTCGTTAGACCTTTTGCTAAAAAAATTGCTAGAGACATTGACCGTTGGTCAAAAGAAGCAGTCAATGCCCAAAACAAAGTATTTCAATCCTTAATAAAAGGTGGAAAAAATACGGTTTTTGGAAAAGAACATGGTTTTGACAAAATTACTTCCTACGAAGCTTTCAAGCAACAAATCCCAATCCGAGATTACGAAGCCTTGCGCCCATACATCGAACGCATCAAAAAAGGAGAAGCGGATATTCTATGGAAAGGAAAACCCAAATATTTTGCTAAAACTTCGGGTACGACTTCGGGCGTCAAATACATTCCGTTGACGAAGGAAAGTATGCCCAATCATTTTAATTCTGCTAGAAATGCCTTGTTTAATTATTATGCTCGAACGGGCAAAGGCAATTGGTTAGATGGCAAAATGATTTTTCTATCAGGCAGTCCTGAATTAACGGAAGTTGGGGGCATTGCTACAGGTCGACTATCAGGCATCGTCAACCATGAAGTTCCTGCTTGGCTAAAGACCAATCAACTACCAAGTTATCCAACCAATTGTATAGAAGAATGGGAAGAAAAGTTAACCGCAATTGTGGAAGAAACCCATCAGCAAGATATGCGCCTTATTAGCGGTATTCCGCCTTGGGTCCAGATGTATTATGAACGGTTATTGGACAAAACGGGTAAAAAATACGTCAAAGATATTTTTCCTAATTTTTCCGTTTTTGTTTATGGCGGGGTTAACTTTGAACCATACCGCTCTAGTTTAGAAGCCTTAGTTGGTAAACGATTGGATAGTGTGGAAACTTACCCTGCTTCTGAAGGCTTTATTGCTTTTCAAGACGACCCGAACGAGAAAGGCTTATTACTCAACGCCAATTCAGGTATTTTCTTTGAGTTTATTCCAGCCGAAGAAATTTTTAACGATAACCCAACTAGACTATCTCTGGGGGCAATTGAATTAGGTGTTAATTACGCCATCATCATCAATAATAATGCGGGGCTTTGGGGATACAATATTGGGGATACGGTTCAGTTTGTTTCTAAAAGTCCCTATCGAATTATTGTTTCTGGGAGAATCAAACATTTCATTTCAGCCTTTGGCGAGCATGTTATTGGTAAAGAAGTCGAAGAAGCTTTATTAAATGCTGCTAAAAAGACTGGCGTTAAGGTCACCGAATTTACGGTAGCGCCCAATATTACGCCTAACGAAGGCGGCCTGCCTTATCACGAATGGTTGATAGAATTTGAAGAAATGCCCAATGATTTGACGGCATTTGCACAAAACATTGACCAAGAAATGATTCAACAAAACATTTACTATGAAGATTTGATTAAAGGTAATATTTTGAGGACTTTAAAAATTAGCCCTTTAAAAAAGAATACTTTTAGAAATTATATGAAATCACAAGGCAAACTAGGTGGCCAAAATAAAGTCCCTCGTTTATCAAATGATAGAAAAATCGCAAAACAATTACTTTCACTTCAATAGAGGTTGTCTAAAATGTCTCGAATTTATATACGAGGCTTCCAAATTTGATAGCAGAGAATGTTTATTCTCTAGTTTTTAATACAGCCTCTAAAACAAACAAGCCATGCAAATACGAACCCTTTTCTCGCTAATCCTAGCTGTTGTCTTTATGGTCGCTTGCCAAGATGCCCCAAAAACAACAGAAGCGACTAAAGCAACTCCTATCTCAGAAATGAGTGACGATGCTATCAAAAAATTAGCCGATGAGTTAGCGCATAAATACATCATTACGGATGGACATGTCGATTTACCTTACCGACTAAAAGTGACTAATTTTAGGTTGGAAAAAGAATTCTTAGGTATTCCATTAAAAACAGACAAAGGAGATTTTGATTTAGAAAGAGCTAAAAAAGGTGGTTTGGACGCACCTTTTATGTCCATTTATATTCCTGCTTCTTATCAAAAATCAGGCGGTGCAAAAATCTTTGCAGATTCTTTAATTGATATGGTTTCGGGTATTGCCGATGCGCATCCAGATAAATTTGCCATCACTACTTCTCCTGCACAAGCAGAAGACAATTTTAAGAAAGGTATTTTGTCTTTACCAATGGGTATGGAAAATGGTGCACCTATTGAAGACGATATTAACAATGTTGCTTATTTTCACGAACGAGGTATTCGTTATATTACTTTAACGCACTCTAAGGACAATCAAATTTGTGATTCTTCTTATGATTCTACTAGAACTTGGAACGGTTTAAGTCCTTTTGGGATAGACGTCGTGAAAGAAATGAATAAAGTAGGGATTATGGTCGATATTTCACACGTTTCGGATTCTACCTTTTACCAAGTGATGGCGATGACAGATGTGCCTTGTATTGCTTCTCACTCTTCTTGTCGAATATTTACGCCTGATTTTGAGCGAAATATGAATAATGATATGATTAAATTATTAGGGGAGAAAAATGGCGTGATTCAAATTAATTTTGGGTCTACTTTCTTAGACGGTGAAATTGCTAAGCAAAGAAATGGATTAAGAAGCAAATTGAGTAAGTTATTAAAAGAATCAGATTTATCTTTTGGTGATGATGCTGCAAAGCCAATTATCGAACAATTCCAAAAAGATAACCCTACGCTATTTTCTGATGTAGAAAAAGTAGCCGACCATATTGATAATGTAGTGAAAGTAGCAGGCATTGACCATGTTGGTTTAGGGTCAGATTATGATGGTGTAGGGGATAGTTTGCCAACTGGTTTAAAAGATGTTTCTCAATATCCTAACTTGATTTTCACCCTTTTAAAAAGAGGGTACTCAGAAGAAGATATTGCTAAGATTTGTTATAAAAATGTTTGGAGAGTTTGGAATGCGGTGGAAGCAGCAGCGGCAAATAGTTAAAAAATTAATTAAACAGTTTCCTATTATCAGTTGCCAGTTGCCAGTTTTACGGTAACTGGCAACTGGCAACTGGTAACCGACAACTGATATAAAATTGTCAACAACAAAAAAAGTAGGCGTCATCGGTGCGGGTAGTTTTGGAACAGCCATTTCCAATTTAATTGCCTTGAATGGAATAGAAGTTTTGCTTTATAGCAGGCGACAAAAAGTGATTGATAAAATTAATCAAGAACGACAACATTACGGTATTCCTATTTCTGACCATATTAAATTGACCAATGATATTGAAAGAATAGCTAAAGAGTGTACCATCATTTTTCCGATAGTCCCCTCTAGCGCCTTTCGAGAAGCCATGCAACACATAGGCCCTTTTCTAAAACCCTATCACATGTTAATTCATGGGACTAAAGGATTTGATTTAAAAGAGGTAACGGAAGAAGCATTAATGGCGAGACAAGTCAACATTATGCGAAAGCATGTTTGTACCATGAGTGAGGTCATACGACAGGAAAGTATTGTTGTAAAAATAGGCTGTTTATCTGGACCTAATTTATCTTCAGAAATTTTAGCAGGCCAACCTACGGCAACCGTTATTGCTAGCCAATTTACTGAAGTTATCAAAGCGGGACAAAGTATTCTAGATAGTGCTAAATTCCATGTTTTTGGTTCCCACGAAATCTTGGGTGCAGAATTAGCAGGTGCGTTAAAAAATATTATTGCCCTTGGGTCTGGTATTTTGGGTGGCATGGGTATGGGGAAAAATATTCAAGCGATGTTAATTACAAGAGGATTGACAGAAATGATTAATTATGGTAAAGCAATGGGGTCTACAGCTCAAGCATTTTTAGGTACGGCTGGCATAGGAGACTTAGTTGCTACGGCTACCAGTAACAAAAGTAGAAATTATACTTTTGGTTATAGAATAGGTCAAGGTGAAGCTCCCGAAGATATATTTATGTCGATGTCCGAATTGGCAGAAGGTGCTCGGACTTTAAAAATTGCTAGAGGTTTAGCGAGGCATTATAAATTACATGTACCGATTACAGAAATGTTGTATAATGTTGTATTTGAAGGCTTCGATAAAAAACGGGCTTTGTATTATTTAATGAAATATCCTTATGCGGTTGATGTAGATTTCTTATAAAAATAGGTGTTATTTCGCAAAGGGTATTGGGTGTAGGGCAAAGGGAAAACCTATTTGTGTTTGAAAGATTTTCTCTTGTAAATCTTAACATTTATCAACTATTTGTTCATTTACACACCTCCGCCCTTTGCGAAATAGACATAAAAAATGAATTTAGAAGGCATTATTCCTTAAAAACTAGCTCTTAACCCAATAACAAAATTTCTACCTGCACTGCTAACGCCTGATGAAAATGGGCGATAATGTAAATCTTCAATATTTTCTACACTTAGGTTTAAAGAGAATATATCATTAATCTGATATTCTGTATAAACATTATAAGTGGTCCAAGCCAATGAACCTGCATACCCTTCCTGACAATTAGCATCTCCAGTAGGTTCTATCGGGTCACAAGGATCACCATTAACATCAATAAAACCAAAAGGAGAATAATCAAGATTATCTGAGGTACCATCTCTTCTTAGTAATACTTCATTCCCATTTATGAGTCTAGCCGAAGCTACTGCATAATCATTGGGGCGTTTTCTACCATTATACCGAATGGTTGGAGCAATTTTCCATTTTCCTAGATTAAAAGTCAAGCTTGTTTGACCGTATAATGGTGGAATATGGGCAAAAGGAACAATTTCATCAATGACAATTCCTTCTATCGTATCTTGAAAACGATAAGTCCCTTTGGTATAACTAATGCTAGATTGCAATTCAAAATTCCCCCCTATCTTAAGGCTTAAATTACCAGAAACCCCTATAATGTTTGCTGTAGTCGTATTTACATTCGCTTGTATTTCTAATGCCTCTTCATCTTTAAATAAAACCGTTGTCCCATCAGGTAAAGCAAAATTCTTTCGAGTTAAGGCATTCTTCAAATTGGTTTTAAAAGCCGTTGCACTTAAGTTTAAACTAGCACCCGATTTTTTTCCCGTCTCTTTATTTGTTCTAATTTTGCCTAATTGTTTCCCTACCGTTAGTTCAACCGTCAAAGCTTCTTCTGGTTTTAAAGTAGGATTAGGTACGGTAATAAAACCATTTTTTTCTCTAATTTGAGCAAAATCATCTACGTTAGGCGAACGAAAAGCGGATGCAATTAAGGCTCGAAATTGCCATTTATCTTTAGTATTAGCGGTTAATCCAGTTCCAAAAGTAAGCGCATCATTCTTTAAATAAATGCCATCTATATAATTTTGAGGCCACTCAATACGGTCTTCAGCTCCAAAAAATCCTGCTAACTGTACAAAATTATAGCGTAAGCCCGCTTCTGCTGATAAGACCTTATTTTCGCTTCTCCATTTAAGGTTCGTATAAGCCCCATAACTAGTCATTGAGCTACCGTTACTTGGATAACGAGTAATATCTCCTGCTAGTCTATCTCCTTGTTGACTGCCTCTATGAACGTACTCTTCAAAAGCCTTTGATTTCACATTGTTTCTACTGATATCTAATCCATAAGAAACAGTAATCCGTTCGTCCTCTGTTAAAAATTTATCAAAATCAGCGGTTAATGCGTAAACAAAAACATCTACTTGACTAGCTTCTAGCCAGTTTTTTGCCCATTTACGTTGATATCGGTCTTCATCTACTTTTTGAAAAGAGGCAATAATTGTTCCTCTATCAAAATACTTCTGATTTAATAAACGTGCCTTAATAGAACCCAAAATTCTTTGTTGAGGGCCATAATACCATTCTCTCCATTTCAAATCACTAGAATCGGCTATGATTTCTGCTAAATTATCGTAACGTGGAATATCCGAAGAAGCAGACAGTTGCATATTGGCGACAAAATATAAATTATCAGAAGCTTGGAATTTTATTTTTTGCAAAAAATCTATTTGTCCATATTCTGTTCCCCATTGTTGGTTAACATTGGGATTGACAATTTTATCTCTAGAAGTGAGGTCATCTGCAGGAACTACATATTTTTTCCCAAATTCGGGATAGGCTGTTGGTCGTACACTTCCTGCAATTAAATTACCATAATCTACCATAGAAAAACTGGTCAAAGACCCCCAATTCTTTTGCCCTTGATTGAAATCTACATGAAAAGCTCTTTCAAAATTAGCATAGGCATAACGAACAGATGCATTGGTTTTTAACACTAAATCCTCATTCGGCCCATATGCTAACTCTGGGTCTTTTGTCCTATAATGTACGACTCCGCCTAAAGCATCACTTCCATAAGTTAAGGAACCTGGTCCAAAAATAACTTCTGCTTGTTGTAAAATGGCAGGGTCAATAGTTATCGCATTTTGTAAATGCCCATTTCGGTAAATGGCGTTATTCATTCTAACGCCATCTACGACTAATAGTACTCGATTGGCTTCAAAACCCCGAATGATTGGACTACCTCCTCCCATTTGACTTTTCTGCACAAATAAGCCGCCATTTTTTTCTAATAAATCTGCAGAGGTTTGGGCGCTACTAAACTGAATCTCTTTATTCGTAATTCTTTCTATCTGATAGGGTATTTCTTCGATGCGGTCATCTCTTCTGCCTATTACGACTACTTCATTTAAGATATTTATATCTTCTTCCATCGAAATTCGACCTTTTTTATTCCTAATTTCATAAACAGGTAATTCCAACGTTTTGAAACCAGTATAACTAAAGGTAACAATATCTCTATAGCCTAAATCAGCAATAATTACCTTTCCATCAATATCCGTAATAGCCTGAAAGCTAGAACCAACGGAATAGACATGTACACCAATTAATGGCTCACCAGTCTTAGCATCTATAATTTTAACAGGAATATCTTGAAATAAAGGGTTAGCCTTACTGCCTAGAGGAAGTGAAAGGAAAGCACAAAGAAGGAATAGCACCAAAGAGTTTATTCGGTACGAACTGTGCCTAGAAAGGTGATTAATTCTCGATTGCTCCTCTAACATGATGGTTTACAGGGAGTTTTATAGTAAAAGTAGTTTGTTCATTAACTATAGATTTACTCACAAAAATCCTGCCAGAGTGGTAAGTCTCAATTATTCTTTTAGCAAGAGAAAGACCTAAGCCCCATCCTCTTTTCTTAGTGGAGTAGCCCGGTTTGAAAACGGTCTTGAATTTTGAGGCGGGAATTCCTTTGCCTGTATCACTTATATCAATACAAACATAGTTTTTTTCTTCATATACTTTTGCGCTAATTTTACCCTTCCCCTCCATGGCATCTAAAGCATTTCGTAGTAAATTTTCTAAAACCCAATTGAATAATGGCGGATTAATATCCACCATTTTTGCTTCGGTAGCTGGGTCTGGAAAATCAAATTCTATTCTACGAGCAGCACGTCTTTGCATATAAGCCCGCATACTTTCTAGTTCATCGTAAATATTGATGGGTTCCATTTTGGGTTCCGAACCAATTTTAGAAAATCGGTCTGCTATCAATTCCAATCTGCCCGTATCTTTTTGTAATTCCGACACTACATCCTGCATGTATTCATCACTTCCATACATATCTTTTAAATGGTCAATCCACCCCATTATAGCAGAAATGGGTGTGCCTAATTGATGAGCGGTTTCTTTTGCCATACCTACCCATACTTGGTTTTGTTCGGCTCGACGAGAGGAACTAAAACTAAAATAACCGAAGGCTATGAAACCTGCTATTAAAAGGAATTGTAAAACTGGAAAATATTTAAGTAAGGTATATGTTTGAGAATGACCATAATATACATACTGAGTAGAATCGCCATTATCTAAAGTAAGTTCTCTATCTTGCTTTTTTAACGCTTCAACCTGACTTTCAAGTTTATTAAGTTCGTCTTGAATAGGAAACCCTTCTTCATCTAGGATATTTGGAAAATTTTTGGCATCTATAACAATTCCATTATCTCCAACCAAAATTAATGGGATGTCGTCAATAATTTGTGTAATTTCATGTGTTGATGTGACATCTTCTTCTAAATTTACTCCTGTTGCCAGAGCTTTTATAGCATTTATCCATAATTCAACTTTCATTTTTTCCCCATCGGCAAGTTTATCTGCTAAATTTCGCGTATAAAGCATTGTAATCATGATTACAATGAAACCTGCAATTCCCAAATACCATTTCCACTTAGATTTACGTTCGTAAATATCCATTTTAAAAAATTACCTTTAGTTGTTGAACGAGCTTTGTCCTAAAAGGAACGTTTTGCCTCTAATATGTTTCGGTTCTGCCGCTCTAAATCTGTAAAACGTTGACAATAAAAATGTTGTGTGATGGCTTCGGTAATAGAAACCTTGTTAAAGGTTCACTTTAACGTTTATTTAAAACGCAGAATTACAAAAAAATTGCCTAAAAAAGCGGATAAAAATGCAAAAGGATTTTAAAAAGAAGAATGCTTAGCTAATTTCTTTCACTAAAATGTGGAAAGCTGCTATTTTTGCGCTGTTTAAGAAAATCCTTAATAACATACGTTATTAAAGATGCTTGTCCGAGAACCATCCTAAACCTATCGTAATGACCGTCAATTTTAAATATATCTTTTTTTTGTTGCTTTCGGCTATTTTAGTTCAATGTGTACCGCCAGAAGAAGTGGTACTAACAGAAGTAACAAGAGATTTAAGGGATTCTACCTTACAAGAAATTATCCGTTATCAAGATGAACAAAAAACAGCGGAACTATATCCATTTTTCAGAGATAAAGACCCTTCCTACCGTTATGCTGCCGCTATGGCTTTTGGGTCAACTAAAGATAAAACCGCTTTAGATAGTTTGGCGCTCTTATTAAAAGATGCTATTCCCGAAGTAAGAGTTGCAGCAGCTTATGCCATTGGGCAGTTGGGAGATGAGCGAGGGGCTAATATATTGATGGGCGCTTTTGAGCAATATGATACGGCTCGGCAATTTGTCAAATCAAATGGTATTATTTTAGAAGCAGTCGGTAAATGTGCCCCCAAAGAAACGTTAAGTTTATTAACGGGCATCTCTACTTACAAAGCTACAGACACTTTATTATTAAAGGGACAAGCCTACGGTATTTATCGGTTTGCCATGAGGAAAATGGTGAGCCCAGAAGGAACTTCTAAAATGTTGGCTTTTGTCAATAATCCATTATATCCGCCAAGTGTCAGAATGATAGCGGCCAATTATTTAGGCCGCGCAGCAGACATTGATATTTCCGCTAATGCTCAGTCATTAAGTGAAACCTTAGCGACAGAAAGTGATGCCAAAATAAAAATTCCATTAGCGCTAGCATTGGGAAAAATTAAAACACCAATAGCGACTAGTGCTTTATTGAAACAATTCAATCAAGCAACAGATTATCGAATAAAGGTCAATATTATTCGAGCTTTAAATGGAGCAAACTATGATAGTGTTAGTGCAACTATTTTGACAGCTTTAGACGACCCTAATTTAAAAATTGCTCAAATGGCTGCCCAGTTTTTGATTAATAATGGCAATGCTCGTCAAGCAGCTAGTTATTATCGAATGTCTAAAGTAGAGCGCCCTTGGCAAGTACAGTTGGCACTTTTAGAAGCAGCCAATAGAAATTTACCCCCTTATATGGTAGATACGAAAGGAGGCATTAATGCTAGTTTGCGAAAGCGATACCTAAGTGCTCAAAGTGCAACAGAGAAAGCAGCAGTATTAAAAGCAATGGGTGATTTTGGCTGGAATTATTCGTTTATGTTAGACCAAACTCCTAATTTACCAACGGCTGTAGAAAAATCTTCTTTGGTTTCAGGGGTTGGTCGTATTATTGCTAATCCTGATTTTGATAAAGTTTTTGGGGTAAGTCGGCGTAGAGTCACTAGAGATTTATCTGGTTTTTTATTAGAGGTATTTAAAAATGGTGACGTGGGTAGTATGGCAGTAGCAGCAGATATTTTGAATGGAATCAACGATAATTTTAAAACAGCCTTACAGGATAGTTTACCTATTATTATTACCGCTCAACAAAATTTAAACTTACCCGCAGCTACAGAAACTTATGATAAGATACAAAATGCAATAAATTTCTTCCAAGGCAAAACACCTTCCACAAAACAAACGATACCTGCTTTTAATCATCCAATTGATTTTAATTTATTACAGCGCGTCACCAGTAGTGCCGCTGCGGTTATTCAAACAACAAAAGGGAAGATTAGAGTGAGTTTGTCACCGCTTCTAGCTCCTGGAACTGTTACTAATTTTATTCAATTAGCCGAGTCTGAATTTTTTAAAGATAAAAGCTTTCATCGAGTAGTGCCTAATTTTGTGATTCAAGGTGGTTGCCCAAGAGGAGACGGCTATGGAAGTTTACCTTATTCTATTCGCTCAGAATTGCCATTGGCTTATTACGATGAAGCTGGTTACATAGGCATGGCATCTGCTGGAAATCATACAGAAGGTACTCAATTTTTTATTACGCATTCTCCTACACCACATTTAGATGGAGGGTATACTATTTTTGGAAAGGTAACAGAAGGAATGGAAGCAGTGCATCAGATGGAAGCAGGAGATAATATTTTGAGTGTCGCCATTCGGTACTAAATAAATTTTATTTGGAAAATGGCCTACATGTCGATGATTTTTGAAAATGATTAGTTGTTGCCATGTTGCCATGTTCAAACGAATATGGCAACATGGAGTTATTAGCTAATCCAAGTTGCAGAGCATTAAAAATGGCTATATTGTTTTTTGGGCTTAAAATAACTGATTTTGATGCTATTGCCTCCTCAACAATATAGCAATTTAGCCATATAACCATTGTCCGCAATTTGAATTAACTAAGCATCTATCTGAGAAATAAGCTTTGATTTTCCATAATTTACGAATTCATCGTTCATCATTTATAATTCCTCATTCCTTTGGCGTGCGTAAAAGTATATTTTCTGCTATTTTTGAGGTGTGAAAAAAAAATCAACATCGACCAACCAAACTACCCCTAAAGTAATTACTGGCGTGAAGTCTCCTACCGCCCTCAACCCACATTTAAAAAATATCCTCGCTAAAAAACGCAAACAACAAGGAGACCTCAGCTATTATAGTAAAGGAATCCAACAAGGGGACAAAGTCATTCTATCTCAGGCGATTACCATTCTCGAAAGTACTCGACTCCCTGACCAGCAGCTAGCAGAGCAAATTATCGAAAAATGTTTACCTTTTGCGAATCAGTCTATTCGTTTAGGTATTACAGGTACACCGGGCGTAGGAAAAAGTACTTTTATCGAAGCTTTCGGTAGTCACTTGGTCGGACAAGGGAAAAAAGTAGCCGTGTTAGCAGTAGACCCATCTAGTCAGATTAGTGGAGGTAGTATTTTGGGAGATAAAACAAGAATGGAAAGATTAGCGCATTTAGCAAATGTTTTTGTGCGACCTTCCCCTGCAAAGTCGGCGCTAGGTGGAGTGGCTCGCAAAACTAGAGAGACCATGATGTTGTGTGAAGCAGCAGGTTTTGATACTATTCTCGTAGAAACAGTGGGCGTTGGTCAATCGGAAACCTTGGTGCATTCGATGGTTGACTTTTTTTTACTACTTTTATTACCTGGAGGAGGGGATGAATTACAGGGCATCAAGAGAGGTATTGTAGAAATGGCAGACTTGGTCTTAATCAATAAAGCAGATGGAGAAAGAATAAAGTTGGCTAAAAAAACGCGAATTGATTATAAAAATGCGTTGCATCTTTTTCCGCCGAAAGCAAGTAATTGGACGGCGGCAGCTTTAACTTGTTCTGCTATTTCTAATGAAGGTATTGAAAAGGTTTGGGAACAAATAGAAAAATACATCAAATTGACAAAGCGTAATCTGTATTTTGAAAGTAATAGACAGCAGCAAGCTAAATATTGGCTAGAAGCGTCCATTAATCAAGGGCTACAAACCGCTTTTTATCAA
Source organism: uncultured Saprospiraceae bacterium (assembly GCA_937928615.1). Taxonomy (GTDB): domain Bacteria; phylum Bacteroidota; class Bacteroidia; order Chitinophagales; family Saprospiraceae; genus JAFMDF01. The sequence continues at coordinate 22,896 of CALFWI010000063.1, forward strand.
AATGAAACCATACGAACTGCTTTGATTAAAATAGAGCAAGCTGTTTTGAATAATGAATTATCTCCTTTTCAAGGGGCAACGCAATTATTAAAATTATTTAAACAGCGTTCCAAGGATTGAACCATTCCTTTAATTTTCTATAACCAATTTTAAAAGAAAAATAGTTGAAATCTAACTTACCTTATACTACCGTAACGCCCGATTTAGCCTGGGTAAACAATCCTTACAGCCTAAAACTACTGCTATTCTTTTTGTTATTCAGTTGTAATAATCATCCACCAAATCAAGCAGAAAAAGTACCACTTCCCAACACGCCTGAAACCGTCAGCAAGCAGTGGCAAGTTCATTTAGATAAAAATGAAATAGAAAAGGCAGCAATATTAAGCACCTCTTCAACTAAAGAATGGCTAGCAGAAAATAAAACACTTTTTTTGAATGACTCCCAAGTTTACCAGACTAATTTTGTTAAAATGGATTGTCTTACAGAAGGGAAAAAAGCGACTTGCACGTATACCATTTTAGAAGAAGGGGAGTTGATAGAAGATTTCTTTTTACTACAAAAAATTAATGGACAATGGTTGGTTGATTTAGAAGAAGAAACGGCTAATCCCGAATTAGACGAACAAATTTTTAAGGAAATGAAGAAGGAATTGAAATTAGATTAGTCGATAAAAGTATTCTCAATACACCATGATTTTGAAAATTATGGTGTTCTAAAAGTTGAAGTTATTTTTACTAGCAGCTAAAGCATAAAATTCAAATTAATAAATATGAAAAATAGATTTTTTTTATTCACTTTAGGCTTATTCCTAATGATTAACCAAGGCATTGCTCAAAAGAAAGCAATAACAGTAGCAGACATCTGGCAAGAGTATAAATTCATGGGCAAATCAGTACCAGGTTTTAATTTTTTAAACGATGGTAAACATTATACTCGATTAGAAGACAATACCATCAAAAAATATGATTTAGTATCTGGTCAATTTACAGACATTATTTTTGCAACTTCTGAGATAGCAGCAACTGCCAATTTTCCAGAGAAAGTAGATAGCTATACATTTAATGCGGATGAAACAAAAATTTTATTAGAAACCGCTAAAGAAAGTATTTATCGACGTTCTTCTAAGGCCAATTATTATGTTTGGGACAAAGGCTCAAAAAACATGACGGAACTATTTCAAGACGGCAAACAAAGTTATGCGACCTTTAGTCCAGACGCAGATAAAGTGGCTTTTGTTTTTGAAAATAATTTATATGTCAAAGATTTAAATAGTGGCACGACTACTCAAATTACTACTGATGGTAAATTTAACCAGATTATTAACGGTGGGGCAGATTGGGTCTATGAAGAAGAATTTTCTTTTGCGAAAGCTTTTCATTGGTCACCAGATGGCGCAAAAATTGCTTTTATGCGCTTTGATGAAAGTGAAGTAAAGGAATTTACCATGACTAAATTTAAAGGTGGTTTATATCCAGAATATGAGACTTTTAAATATCCAAAAGTTGGCGAAAAAAATGCCATTGTCTCGATACATATTTATGATGTGGCTAGTCAAAAAACAATAACGGCTGAAACTGGAAACGAAACAGATATTTATTTTCCAAGAATTAAATGGACACAAGCCCCCAATAAATTATGTGTCTTTCGCATGAATCGGCATCAAAATGAACTAGAGCTATTATTAGCAGATGCTAGCAGTGGAAAAACCAATTTATTATTAAAAGAAACGAATAAATATTACATTGATATTGACGATGATTTAACTTTCTTAAAAGATGGTAAATGTTTTATCTGGACCAGCGAGCAAGACGGCTATAATCATATCTACCTCTATGATATGAAAGGTAAAAAGAAAAAACAATTGACTAGTGGCAACTATGATGTCAGTAAGTTTTTTGGTGTCAATGAAGCCACACAGCAGGTTTATTATAAATCTTCGGAAACTTCTCCTTTAGAAGAAAATATCTATACCGTTAATTTAAAGGGCAAAGGCAAAAAACGATTAACCAAAGGCGGTGGCACCCATAATGCTCAATTCAGTAGTACCTTCGATTATTTTGTTAATAATCATTCTACCATCAACTCCCCTGCTTCCTATGTTGTCCGAGATAATCAGGGGGAAACAATTAGAGTCATAGAAAACAATACTGCATTAGCCAAAACCCAATCAAATTATGACCTTAGCCCAGTCGAGTTTTTTCAATTTGAAACCAGTGAAAAAGTACCATTAAACGGTTGGATGATTAAGCCAACAGATTTTAATCCTAATCGAGAATATCCTGTCTTTATGTATTTGTATGGCGGTCCTGGCAGTCAACAAGTAAAAGACCAATGGAAGGGTCAAAATTATTGGTGGTTTCAAATGTTAGCACAACAAGGCTATATCGTTGCTTGTGTGGATAACAGAGGTACAGGTGCTAGAGGAGAAGATTTTAAAAAAGTGACTTATCAACAATTAGGACATTATGAAACCATCGACCAAATAGAAGCCGCTAAATATTTAGGTGCTTTGCCTTATGCTGATGCCAGTAGAATAGGTATTTTTGGTTGGTCTTACGGTGGTTTTATGTCTTCTCTATGTTTGCTAAAAGGTAATGATGTTTTCAAAGCAGCCATTGCCGTTGCACCTGTCACTAGCTGGCGTTGGTATGATTCGATTTATACAGAACGGTATATGCGAACAGAAGCAGAGAATCCTGATGGTTATAAAAACAATTCACCTGTCTATTTTGCGGACCAACTAAAAGGTCATTATTTATTAGTACATGGTGGTGGAGATGATAACGTGCATTACCAACAAAGTGCAGAAATGATGAATGCCTTAATTGATGCCAACAAGCAATTTGATACTTACACTTACCATAATCGAAATCATGGTATTTATGGAGGCACTACTCGAATGCATCTGTATAATAAAATGACTAATTTCTTGAATGAGCAGTTGAAAGGAGAAGCAAAGAATTATAACAAAGAAGTGAAGAAACCGTAAACAGTAGGCAGTCAAACGTGTCGGACACCTTCGAGGTGTCCGACACGTTTGGCTAATTTTTTATGCTTTTTTTATCTGACGCTTTATCATTATAAGCAAACTTATAAATTCTCCCTTTCCCACTTTTTCCTTCATTGGAAATATAGAGCGAACCATCTTGTGCAAAGGTGATTCCTTCAGGTTGTTCGTGAATTTTCTTCTTCAACTTGACAATATGCTTAATTGCACCATCTCGTTGCAAAACAACCAGTAATTTACCCACCGATGAAGTAATATAAATGTCCCCCGTTTTAGGATGAACCGCTAAACCAGAAGGCCCAAAAATAAATTCCTCGCCTGGTTGAAATAACTTAACCAACTTATCTAATTTTTCTAAAGTTTGATTGACTTCTAAAAATTGTTTTACCGCTTCTACACTAATTGTATAAGTAGGTTTTTTATCCATCTTCATCGTCGTTAAATCCAAACCAAAAATACCTTTTTTGAAATCGAATTCTTCTCCTTTTCCAGCTTTCCCTTTACAGCTTATCAATAAACGATTGGCTATAGGGTCATATCCTAAGCCTTCAATATCGCTGTTCTTATTAAAAGTAAATTTATGCTTTTTTAATTCTTGATTGTCTTCTTTGAAATTAACGATTTCATAGAGTGTTCCTGAACTTTTGACTACAAAAATTCGCCCGTTCGCTATTTCCACACCTTCGTAATCCCCTGCTTTATGGAAAGTACCTTCTTTGTCTATTGCGCCAGTTGTGGTATTAATTAAAAATAAATCACCATCTTCATCTTGTACTGCATATAAATATTTCCCAGTTGCATCGATTCCCAAACCAGAAATCTCCTTTAACTTATTAGGTAATTTAAATTCGGCTACAGGTTTAGTCAATTGATAAGGAAAGGCATTATCGGGAGCTAACTCAAATTGGTCAGTAGTTGTAGTTGTTGTATCTATTTCCATACTAGCAGTAACGATAGATTCAGCACTTGGTTTATCTTTATTCACTGTTTTTTCTGTCTCACAACCAATGAAAACATTGGAAAACAGCGCTAAAAATAAGAAAAACATAGGATGGTTTTGCATGTTGAAAATTGCGAAATTAAAAAAGGAGGATAGTTGATTGGTTTGTGCTTTCTGGGAAGCAATAAATTTGCTTTTGCAATAATACTTATTTTCTTAAAACTAACTGTTGCATTCGTTTCCTAAATAAAAACTGAGGTGTTTCACTATATAAACTTTGGTATAAAGTGAGTGCATTCTGGCGATAGTCTTCGTTGTCAGTCGCTATTTTATATAATTCAAAATAAATATCGGCTTCTTCTTTAGCTGCTCTTTGCTCTCTTAATAAAGCTTCTAGAATATTTTTGGCAGTAGCTGATTGTCCTTCTGCAAAAGCAACTCTTGCACCTAATATTTTGGCATCAAATACCAAATCTGGATTACCTAAGTTATTAGCAATTTTCAAGGCCTCTTCTTGCACCTCTTTCGCCTCCTGAATTTTGCCTTGTGCTACTAATGGTTTACCTTTTTCTATTAAACTACTTCCTAAAACCAATCTGTTATTAATAGCACGAGTTACTTCAATAGCCAAATCGTAATAATTAACAGAGATTTCAAATTGGTCTTTATAAAAATAAATATCGCCTAAGGTATTCACTGCCTTCGCAATTCCTTTTTTATAATTCAATTCTCGGCAATAAGCCAATTGTCGCTCTAAATATTGAATGGCTTTATCAAACTCTCCTTTTACCGTATGTAAATCACCTATCAAACCTAGCGTAATGGCAATTCCTTGTTTATCGCCTAATTCTTCTACTAACTCTAAGTCCTTCTCAAAATGATGCATGGCTTCTGGATAATCCCCTTTGCGCTCATAAACACTTCCTATACAACCAATCGCAATAGCGGTTAATTGTTTATTGCCCAATTCCTTACTAAGTGCGAGTCCTTCTGTATAACATTTTAAGGCAGCATCATAAGCACCTTGTTCGAAATAAACAATGCCCATATTGGTATACAGCGTTGCCATTCCCTGCTTATCTTTGGCTAATTTACAGATATCTAATTGAGATTGTTGCCAACGAATGCCTTCTTCATAATTGCCTCCATTCATATAGGTCAAGCCAAGATTCGCTACTATTTGTGCGTTTTCTGCGGTATAATCATACTCTTTACTTAATTGAATACTTTTGATAAAATATTCTTCCGCTTTTTTATAACGACCTTGTCGGAAATATAGGTTGCCTAAATTTCCATACACTTTGAACATACCATAGCCATCATCTATTTTCTCAAAAAATTGAGTGGCTTTCTCTAAATGTTTCTGCGCAGTAGTGTATTGCCCCTTTAGCATCAACAAATTTCCATAACTATTATGTGCTTGTCCTGCTCTTGCTGGATTATCTAAAGCTGGCGCTAATTTAATCGTGCTTTTTAATATTTTTTCACAGGCTTTCCACTCTCCAATTAATTCTAAAATTGCGGCTTTTTTTAATAAGGCTCTTACTAATTCCGCCCCATTATTTTTAGTCCCTTTTAAATTTTTAACCAGTTTATCATAAAGCGATAATGCCTGTTTATTCTGGAAATTTTTTCGGGCGTAATCCGCTGCTTTTCGAGTATACTCATTATGGCTATCTGTAGCATCTGCATGCTCATAATGAAAAGATAAATCTAAATATTTTTCGGGTAACCTATCCGCATATACTTTTTCAATCGCTTTCGCAATTAGAAAATGTAATTCTCTGAGCCGAGTCCGCAATTGCATTTCATAAACCGCTTCCCTTAATAAGGAGTGTTTAAAAATATAGCGCAATTCGTTCATTGCTCGCCAAATTTGTCCCTGTTCTGCTGTCTTTACTTGTTCTTTTAGAATATCTAATGCGCGATTGGTATCATCCGCTTCAAAAAGATGTTGCGAACGCATTACTTCTGTTAAAACAGGTAGTTCAAATTCTCGTCCTATTACTGCGGCGGCTTTGACAGTCTCTTTAACTAAAGCAGAAAGCCTATCGATTCTAGCCATCAAGACCGAATTAATTGAAGAAGAAACTTTAATGCTTTTATCTCTAATATGCCAAATTCCGTTATCCAATTCTAATAACCCACTTTCAGAAAAATATTCTAAAATTTGTTCTGCGTAAAAAGGGTTTCCGTTGGTAGAACGCATCAGTAATTCAAAAAACTCATTATCAATATCACCTTTCAAACGGTTGACGACAAAAGCCCGTAAAGCTTCAGGTTGTAAAAATTTCAAATCAAAACTAACAGAAGCAATCGCATTTTCTTGAATCAATGCTTCTGAGACCAAAAGTGGTTTAGTGCCGTTGTCTTTATATCTAGAAGTCGCTAATAAACAGACTGGAGCATCTTTTAGTTGCCGAGTCATTTCCGCTAATAACTCTAACGAACTATCATCAAACCAATGTCCATCTTCCAATTCAATTAAGATAGGTCGAATTAACGCCTCTGCCTTAAATATGGTAATAATCGCCGTTAGAATATTTTGGTAGCGACCTTTTGCATCCAATTGTTCCCAAAGTGAATCGGGATATTTAATGCCAATTTGAGCCGCTAAAATAGACCTCGTTCTAGATATTTCAAGGTAAACTTCTTTGGCTTCTGCGTCTTTAATTCTGCCGATATCATTGAGTAACCATTGAAATCGACGTTCAAAAGCAGTTTTATTATCTAGTTTAGAATTTTCGGGAGATTGCTCAAAGTAGTTTTTCAAAAAGAAAACGAATGGATTAAATGGTTTCTTTAAAATTTGGTCTGCCTGACAAGATAGCCAAGAAACAGTCCCTCTTTTTTGAAAATATTTTTTTAGTTCAAAACTAATTCTACTCTTCCCTATTCCAGCCTCTCCATAAATATAAGCTAAGCCTGCTTTCTTACTCGTAAATATCTTTTTAGCAAAACTTCTTAACGCCTTTAGTTCAGCATCTCGTCCGACTATTTTTCCAGAGTAAACAGGCGCTTCACTTATGTTTCGTCCTTTCAATACATAAGTTGGTACATCCCGCATGATGCCTTTATAGGATACATCTCCTTTATGCTTAAATCTAAAATTCCTGCTTTTTTGAATCTCTTTATCGACCAATACTTCCCCCCAATCCGCATCCATCATCAACCTAGCGGCCAAGTTGACTCTATTTCCAACAACGGCATATTGACATCTTTCCTCGCCCCCAACAATCCCAGCATAGGCAACCCCCGAGGTAATTCCTATCCTATAACGTAATCCTGATTTATTTTTTAAATTACTAACAGCATCTTGAATAGCACTGACTAATTCTAAGGCTCTTTCTGCATTATTCTCAAAACTAACTGGTGCGCCAAAAAAACCAACCATGACACCGCCTTTATCCCCAAAGTCTACTTCTTTGAAATAACCAGAAAAATTATAAAATTCGTTAACGACCGTACTAACAAAACTATTTAAAATACGATGGTCACTCGCACCAGCAAAAGAAATAAAGACCGTGATAACAGACCTAAATTCTCCTTGTTGGTTGAATTTTATAACCGAATTAAGTAAAAAATTTTGAGCTACTTTAACAGATAAGGGTTTGTCTTTTTTGGTAGGATAGGCAATGTTTTTTTCTTCGCCGAAATCTTTAATTAATTTATAGAAATTATTATTGATGGCTTTAAAATGACCATTCGAACTAACTAATTCGCCATGTAGGTGATTGACTACGATGATTTCTTGCTTTTCGGCGTAATGTTCACTCTCTGCACAATTATCGATGGCATCACCTCGAAAATAAAAAGACTTATGTGCTTTTTCGCCAACAATTCCCCACTCTACATTGCCACAAGCCAAACCTATTTTAATCCGAATTTCGAAATCCCCATACCGAGTTTTCCAAGTTTCTTTTTTATCGAATAAATCTCTTAATTCTTGAGCAGTTAATATAATTTCCCAAGGATGCCGAACTTCATTCTTAGGAAAAATTGCCGTAAAAGCATCTCCTGCGAAATAAGGAATAAATCCATTTTTTCGGTAAACTAAGCTCACCATTGGTTCAAATACCCTATTGAGAATAATAGATAGCTCTTCCGCACCTTCATTACCCCGCTCCATAAACGTCTCCGTCATAGGCGTAAACCCTGATAGGTCAATAAACATCGTGTAAGCAGTAAAAAAACCATGGCTTTTTTGCTGTTCGAATTGATGTTGTATGAAGTATGGAATTAAGTTTTTCAAGGTTGTTAAATTTTCTCGTATGTTTGGGTGGTTATTTTAAAATTACTTAATAGCGTTTTAAAAAATAAATTTACAAATAATTACTGATGTTAGCGTGTTTTTTTGTCATAATAAACAAAGGGAAATTATTATCATCTGTTACAAAAAGTAGCTTTCAAAGCAATTATTTCCCTTCAAGTAACTGAAAAACAAGTGAAAAAATTTTAGTTTAATTAGTAATTTTATCATTAACATCACTTATTTCTTATTTTTCTTTTTTATTAAAAATCAAAAAACTACTAGTGTAAACCACTGAGTCGTTACTTCTAACTAAAAAAACGTCTTATCAGTAGGTCAAGTTTAATCAATTTTTTCATTCTTTCTAACAATTTTTCTAATTTTATCACATCAATTCACTCAAATAGAAATCATGTCATCATTAAAAGATAATTTCGACCAAAAAAAAGACGCAATAGGCAAAGCCTACGATAATAAAAAAAAGGAAATTCAAACCGATATTGCAGAAACTAAGCAAAGTATCAGTAAAGGGGTAGCAACTAGTAAAAAAGTCGTCAGCAATTTTGTTAGAAAATTAATTTGGTCTGTCGTCATATTGGGCATACTTGCAGGTATTGGATATTTGATATTTGCCAATATGAATTATAGTGTAGGAAGTCGTGCAGGAGAATTAATCAAAATTTCTGAAAAAGGGGTGGTCTTCAAAACATATGAAGGACAAGTCAGTTTAGGCGGCTTAACAATGACCAATAATGGGAATGACGCAAATATTGGCAATGTCTGGGAATTTTCTGTCACAGACCGAGAAGTCTTTGAAAGAATGGATAAATTAAGAGGTAAAAAAGTAATTCTAACTTATAAAGAAAAATATCGGTCTTTACCTTGGCGTGGAGATACAAAATATTTGGTTACTGATGTTCAACCGAATTAAATTGAGGGTTAATCTGTTTTAATAAAAAAGCCCAGTTACACTAAGTAGCTGGGCTTTTTTTATATATTTAGTTAAGTGCGAGACTGTTCAATTAACTGTGTTTGCACAAAATTTCAGGTTTGAAAATCAAGGGCTTAACTGTCTACTGCTTACTGTCGTAAGCGCTTGTGGGAAATTTACCCTTTGGACTGAAGACAAATGGCCAACAAGCTCCAACGGTATTATTCCGCTACCTCTTCTTCCTCTTTCTGCTGATTTACCTCAGGCTTCATTTGTGGGAAGAATAATACTTCTTGAATGGAACTTTGATTCGTTAACATCATCGTCAAACGGTCGATGCCAATACCTAAACCAGAGGTTGGTGGCATCCCATATTCCAATGCTCGTAAGAAATCTTCATCTAAAACCATTGCCTCATCATCTCCTCTAGCGGCTAATTTCAATTGGTCCTCGAAACGTTCTCGTTGGTCAATTGGGTCATTTAATTCCGAATAAGCATTCGCAATTTCCTTTCCATTGACAAATAACTCAAAACGTTCTACCAAACCTTCTTCCGTTCGATGTTTTTTCGCCAGCGGCGTCATCTCGATTGGATAATCGGTAATATAAGTTGGTTGAATTAAATAGTCTTCTACTTTTGCACCGAAAATTTCATCTACCAACTTTCCTTTACCCATCGTATTATCCGTCTCGATGTGCAATTGTTTACAAATCGCCCGAAGCCCCGCTTCATCCATTTTAGACACATCAATCCCCGTATATTCTTTGATAGAATCGTACATACTCAATCGCCGATATGGTGGAGTAAAATCAATCGTATTTTCACCAACTTGGGCAATGAGCGTCCCATTTACTTCCTGCGCAATATAAGCAATACAGTTTTCTACCATCTCCATCATCCAAATGTAGTCCTTATAGGCTACATAAATTTCCATGGAAGTGAATTCTGGATTATGCGTTCTGTCCATCCCTTCATTTCGGAACATTTTTCCGATTTCATAAACCCCATCGAAACCACCAACTATCAGTCGTTTTAGGTACAACTCATTGGCGATACGCATGTACAATGGCATATCCAAAGTATTGTGATGCGTATCAAAAGGTCGTGCCGCAGCTCCTCCATGAATCGGTTGTAAAATCGGTGTTTCTACTTCCAACCAACCTTTTTCATCGAAAAATGTTCGCATAGATTTAATCACCTTTGACCGCTTTAGGAAAATTTCCTTAACGGAAGGATTGACGGTTAAATCTACATAACGTTGTCTGTACCTTAATTCTGGGTCCTTGAATTCATCATAAATATTCCCTTGCTTATCTCGCTTTACAATTGGTAATGGTTTTAAGGATTTACCTAAGAAATTCAATTCTTGGACATGTACGGAAACTTCCCCTGTTTGAGAAGAAAATAAATAGCCCTTTACGCCAATAAAATCCCCAATATGTAATTGCTTAACTAAAGCATTGATTTTTAATTGTTCCTCCTCTGTCTCTCCAATGGTCCCTTTCTTAATGTATAATTGCATCCGTCCTTCCGAATCTTGCAATTTGGCGAATGGGCCTCTTTGTCCCATAAAACGACCTGCAATATGTACTTCTGGAAACTTTTCTGGCTTATAATCGCCCATTGCTGCTACTCTCAACCCGCCAACAAATTCTTCCAAAGTCGTCGCAGTATGCGTTACACCTGCATCAAATTCAATCGCTTCTGTTAATCCTAAATCTGCTTCCAATAAAGCCGATACTCTAAATTTGTTTTTTGTCAATAACGCTGCAATCTGTTTGGCTTTAACTGCGCCAACTCCTTTTAATTTTTCAATCTCTTTGACCAAATTAGCCAAGAATTCAACTGATGTAAACTCAGTTGTTTTAAAATTAACTTTAACTTCCGCAGCGGGAAAAGGGTTAATGCCTAAATCCTTTATTTTTTGTAAGGATTCCCGTCTGACCAACTCCTGTTCGCTTAAATTATTTGACATGTTAACTGATTGGTTGAATAATTACTAGTTAATTTCCCTAAAGAAAAGTACCAATTTCGAAAAAATGGACCATTTAACTAGCAAATTGCTTTAAAAGACCGCAAAAATAGCGGTATTTAGAAAAACTTACGAAAGAATCAAAAAGTTTCTTCTGTTATCAATCAGAATACTAGTTATTTGTTCTTTAGAAACAATATTTTTCAATAAATAAAAGTAATTATTGAGCTGCTATCAGTAAATTTCCCTCTACTCGCTTCAAAAATAATAGGCACTCTAACAAATTCAGTGAAAACGTTGATGCAATTCCACGCTTTTAAGCCCCATCCCCTTTTCGGTTCAACTGTACGGATTCTTCTTTTGTTAGAAAAAGAAGTTGAACTTAAATCCATCACTACTGGCTTCGATGCATATCGGAGGGATTTGTCAAAACACGAAATAATATTTCAAACCATACGTTTTGTTTAGGATTAAAGTAATTAGTATTTAGTCATTCATCAACTGATGACTAATAACTAATGACTTCATCAACTGCATTAACAAAACAACAAGAATGGTAAAAATAGGCTTACTGGGTGTTGGTCACCTAGGAAAGATACATTTAAAATGCCTGCAAAGTATTGAGACAATCACTATCTCTGGGTTTTACGACCCAGATGATAAGGCAGCACAACAAATATTAGAAACTTACCCGCAACTACAACGATTTGATTCCGTTGCCAGCTTAATCGACCAATCAGATGCTTTAGATATTGTTACGCCAACTGTTACCCATTTTGAATTAGCTGCGGCGGCTATCCAAGCGGGTAAACATGTTTTCATTGAAAAACCGTTAACGCACACCTTAGCCGAAGCAAAAACATTGGTTGCCTTAGCACAAGAAAAAGCCGTCAAAGTACAAGTCGGTTATGTAGAACGGTTCAACCCTGCCTTCTTATCCATTCAAACTATTCCACTCAATCCATTATTTATTGAAGCCCATCGGTTGGCCATGTTTAATCCGAGAGGAACGGATGTTTCGGTTGTTTTAGATTTAATGGTACATGACTTGGATTTGATTTTGAATCTTGTCAAAGCGCCTTTGATATCGGTGGAAGCTAGTGGTGTTGCAGTTGTCAGTCGTTCTCCTGATATTGCCAATGCTCGATTAGAATTTGAAAATGGGGCCGTCGCAAATTTAACTGCTAGTAGGATTTCTATGAAACAGATGCGTAAATTGCGACTTTTTCAAAAAGACGCTTATATTAGTTTAGATTTATTGGATAAACAAGCACAAGTCATTCAACTATTCGGCGAAACAGATAAAGATAAAATTACCAATGGTAATTTATTATCCTTAGCAACTGAAGAAGGCAAAAAATACATTAATATAGCGCAACCTAAAGCCATACCAACCAATGCTATCGAAATGGAATTAAGGGCTTTTGCAAGTGCTATTTTAGCGGATAAAAAAACAGAGGTAACCATAGAAGAGGGGTATCAAACTTTACAAGTGGCACATCAAATAATTGAAAAGATAAATGAAAGGGCTGCTATTGCTAGTTCTTTTTTGTAGTAGATTGCCTTTTAAATTTTATACATCAAAAAGATTATTTATATCGTGATGAAGCTACGCTCCTTAAGAAACAAAAGAACGTTTAGCAATTTCTACAGACGGTTTCGGAGCGATGCTCCTTAATTTTTACTAAAAGAGCATCGCTCTGACCCCGTCTGTAGGAATAACGAGTCCAGAATTCCTAGTAAGGAGCGTAGCTTCGTCACTACACAAAATAAATTAAAATCTTTTAGCGATTAATATTATAAATTATATGATTTCATAGGCTAAAAATTAGATAAACAAAAATGGTTCAAAAAACCGTCAAAAAAATAAGGCATATTTCTAGCTCTCGTAAAGCTCGTTGGTTAATCTCTCCGTTTATAGATTTACCAAATTTTAAGAATTTAGCCAATCTTACGTTTATGCTAATGCTTTGCTGCATTAGCGCTTGTGATATAGCCAATCCAGCAGAAGCTTTACCTGCCTATTTAAAAATAGAAAGATTTGAATTTTCAACAAATCCAAAACAAGGAGCTGCTTCTGAACAAATAACTGACGTTTGGATATTTGTCAATGACCTCTCGCTTGGTATTTATGAATTACCTGCCACCATTCCCTCCTTAGATGTAGGCAACCAAAATGTAACCATTTTTCCAGTTATTAGAGAAAATGGCGTTCGAAGTACGCCTATTATTTATCCTTTTTATAATCGTTTTGAGACAAACGTTGATTTAATCGTTGGTGAAACGGTCACAATTCAACCTACTACTACTTATGTGGATAATGCTATTTTTGAACTAGTTGAAGATTTTAATTCGACTGGGCATTTATTGAGTGGAGGCGATGCAAATGCAGTAACGGTAGTTGATGGTTTCGGTGAAATTTTATTAGGAACTGAAGCAACTATTGAATTTACTTCTACCCGTACGCTTCTTGATTTACCTATCAATAATGGTTTAGCCGTTTTTGTAGAATTTGACTATAAAACTAATGTAGAACTTGAAGTCGGCTTAGTAGGTCTCGACCCAAGTACAACCAATCCTGTCAATTCAACGATTTATAATGTTGTACTATGCCCAATTAATCGTTGGAATAAGGTTTATATTAATATGCAAGAACTTTTAGCTGTCTCTCAGTTACCTGGTTATAGATTAGCTTTCAGAGCATCTACTAATGATACTGGCTGTGGAATTGTAACGAATGACACTCCAGCAGTTTCCATTGATAATATTAAATTTATCCGTTTAACTAATTGAGTCAACGTCGCCAACATATAGATACTCGAAATTATAAAATTGTTGATTTTATAATGGCCATGCTCGCTTGGGCATGTTTTTATGGCTATCGAAAAGTTATTTCCGAGGAAGTGCCACTTGATCATACCGTACTACATGATGAGAATTTATATATCGGTATTATTGTCATTCCCATTGGTTGGCTTTTACTCTATTCCATTTTTGATAGGTACCAAGATATTTATCGCTTGTCTCGGTTAGCCACTTTAGGTCGTACTTTTTTGATTTCTTTTATTGGCGTCTTTTTCCTCTTTTTTACCCTTATTCTAGATGATGTCATTCAATCTTATACCACTTATATTGCTTCCTTTTTTGCTTTATTAGCCATCCATTTTTCCTGGACCGCAATCGCAAGAATGGTTTTGTTAACCAAAGCAAAACGAAGATTAAAAAAAGGACTAGTTAGTTATAATACGCTTATCATCGGAGGGAATCAAAAAGCCATTGATTTATACGAAGAGATTAATGGGCTGAAATTGCCAACTGGGAATAATTTTGTAGGCTTCATAGATTCTAATGGCAATAGTCAAAACGAATTGGTTCAATATTTACCTATTCTAGGAAAAATTAAAGACATTGGCCAAGTCATCAAAGAGAAGGAAATAGAGGAGGCAATTATTGCAATAGAAACTTCTGACCATAATAAAATCAAAGAAATCTTAAATGCTTTAGCCGATTTTGAAGAAGAAGTTTATACAAGAATTATCCCAGACATGTATGATATTTTATTGGGCACCGTTAAAATGAATCATGTTTTTGGCGCAGTACTCATTGATATTCAACAAAATTTAATGCCTAGGTGGCAGCGCATTGTCAAGCGATTTCTTGATGTAGCAGCAAGTTTGACCATGCTGATGTTGCTTGCACCCGTTTATTTATACGTCGCATTAAAAGTCAAATTTTCTTCTAAAGGCCCTATTTTTTATCAACAAGAACGGATTGGGTTAAACGGGACACCTTTTAAGATTATTAAATTTCGGTCTATGTATACAGATGCAGAACGAAATGGCCCTCAACTATCTCAAGATAATGACAACCGCTGTACCCCGTGGGGAGCAGTGATGCGCAAATGGCGATTGGATGAGCTGCCTCAATTTTGGAATGTTTTAAAAGGGGATATGTCCTTAGTTGGTCCTCGTCCTGAACGCCAACATTATATTGATAGAATTATTAAAATTAGCCCTCATTATCGACACTTACTAAAAGTTCGTCCAGGTATTACTTCTTGGGGACAAGTCAAATATGGCTATGCTTCAAATATCGAAGAAATGGTACAACGGCTTCGCTTTGATATTTTATATATAGAGAATCGGTCTTTGGCACTAGATTTTAAAATTATGTTTTATACGCTAAAAGTTTTATGGGAAGGAACGGGAAAGTAGGGCGGTAGGCAATTTGCAGTAGGGGCCGATTTCGTAAATCTTTGAGAAAAAAGTAAAGTAATTGAAAGAAGTTCAATAAAAACAAAAGCTCAAACAAAATTGAATTTGTTTGAGCTTTTATTCTAGATACCCTTATCGCATACTATGCTTTTGCTTTCTCCGCTACTTTTTCTTTTTTAGGGGCTTTTACTTCTTCAATTGGAAGGTCTAAAATAGCTACTTTAATTTTTTGTTCAATTTCTAACGCTACTTCTGGATTATCTTCCATAAAACGTTTAGCAGCTTCTCGACCTTGAGCAATTTTAGCATCGCCGTAAGCATACCAAGCACCACTCTTTTTGACAATATCGTGCGCTACACCAAGGTCAACAATCTCCCCTACTTTAGAAATACCTTTTCCGTAAGTAATGTCAAACTCTGCCTCTCTAAATGGCGGAGCTAATTTATTTTTCTTCACCTTCACTTTTACGTGATTGGCTACTACGTTTCCTTCTTTATCTTTAATCGCTGCTCCACTTCTTCTAATATCTAAACGAACAGAAGCATAGAATTTTAAAGCGTTACCACCCGTTGTTGTTTCAGGGTTACCGAACATCACCCCAATCTTTTCTCTTAATTGGTTAATGAAAATACAACAAGTACCTGCTTTACCAATAATCGCAGTCAATTTTCTAAGCGCTTGAGACATCAAACGAGCTTGTAAGCCCATTTTAGAATCTCCCATTTCTCCTTCAATTTCCGCTTTAGGTACTAAGGCAGCAACTGAATCTACTACTATAATATCAATCGCTCCAGACCGAATTAGATTTTCTGTAATTTCTAATGCTTGCTCTCCATTATCTGGTTGCGCAATTAATAAATTATCAACATCCACTCCTAACTTCTCTGCATAGAACCTATCGAAAGCATGTTCCGCATCAATGAAAGCAGCAATACCTCCTTGTTTTTGTGCCTCTGCAATGGCATGAATAGCCAGCGTTGTTTTACCAGAAGATTCTGGACCATATATTTCAACAACTCTTCCCTTAGGGAAACCTTGGATACCTAATGCAATATCCAATCCTAAAGAACCTGTAGGAATTGTTTCAACTTGTACGACTTGTTTGTCTCCAAGTCTCATTACGGTTCCTTTTCCATAAGTTTTCTCCAATCTATCTACCGTTAATTGAAGTGCTTTTAGTTTATTTTCTCTTTCTTTAGACATTATCAGCTATATTTTAAACTTATTAAAATCAATTATTTGTTTTCACTTATACAAAAGTAAAGTATTTGTTTAGTAAAACAAAACTTTTTGTAGTTTTTTTTAAAAAAAATAAACACATATTTGAATTATAGTAAAAGTATGGCTTTTCTTATAAATTATTTGTTTGATTTTCATTACAAGTAAAAAGCCTTTGATTTTTTATCATCAAAGGCTTTTAGGGACGAGGCAATAAATAACCTATCAGCCTGACGGGTTCTTTCTCCTTTTAGCTGCGTTAAAATTTTTCAACGTAGCGACAAACTATGCTGAAAAATTTTGCCTTGCTAAAAGAAAAAACAACCTCGTCATTTCTGGTAGATTATTTATTGCCTCGTCCCTTATTTATTCAACTTTAAATCAAGTTATCTTTTGTTACTTACGACTAACGGCCAAGCCTTCCAACATCAGTTTTGCGGCAGCTGGATTAGTCGCTAAAGGTACATTATGCACATCACATAAACGCATCAGCATCTGTACATCTGGTTCGTGTGGATGTTTATCCATTGGGTCTCTAAAAAAGATAACTATATCCATTTGTTGAGTAGCCACTAAAGCAGCGATTTGAGCATCTCCGCCCTTGGGTCCTGAAAGCAATTTTTCTACCTCAAACCCTGCATTTTCGATATGTCCGCCTGTAGTCCCTGTAGCAGATAGCTTTATTCCTGCTAACAAATGCTTATTTTGGAGAATGAAAGAAACCATTTCCACTTTTTTACCATTATGCGCTATGAGTGCTATTTGCATTAATTAGTTGATTTAGGGATTATTCAAAATGAAAGATGACCTTTCTTCAATTTGTAAATTGATTTGGTAAGTTATTAATGTATCGGAAAATTCATTCAACCTGTACAAATCAAATCATATGGAGCACTTACAAACTACACTCGTCAAAAAACTCCGTGTCCTCTATAAACTCCGTTCCTCTCCCGATTTGCAATACGGGACAAGCGGTGGTAAAAAACAGGCTTTTGAGTCTACTTACCCGATTTGGTCTTAAATATCTTCAAAAGCAATCATTCAGTCCTTGTTATTATTCCCCAATCACTTTCCCAATCAAAGCTTTTACGGGATGGAAGTGTTTAACAACAATCACCGTTTTATCCGTTTTTTTAGCAATTTCTTCTGGAATATTTCCAAACAAAATCTGTGGATAAATACTCTTTCCTGCCGCACCAATCATTACCGCATCATGTCGCTTCGCTTCTGTTGCAATACCATCCACCACTGAAGTATTATTAATTAACTCTTGCTTTATTTCTATACCATTTTTTGCCCCTAGTCGATCAGTAGCCTTCTCTAAATTATCTTTACTGAAAGTTACTTGCTCTGAGGTAGAGCTATCAGAAACAACTTGACAAACCGTTAAACTACCGCCATTTGTTTTGGCTAAGGAATGAGCATATTGTTCTGCACATTGTGCATGTTCCCCACCTGCAGTTGGCAATAAAATATCTTTGATAGGCTGGTCTCCAACTAATTTAACCAACATAATATCAGACTTTGCATGAGTTACCACATCGTCTGTAATCGTTCCTAACATTTTTTCTTTATTCGTAGAAAAACCTTTCCATCCCAAGACAATCAAATTACAATATCTATCACTAGAAGTTTCCAAAACGGCACGGGCAATATTATAACCTATTCGGACTAAAGCATGTGCTGGAACGCCTTGACTCTCTGCAAATTTCCTAGCTTGCTTTAAAGCAATTTGTTCCTGTTCAACTCTTGTCTCATCATAACTAGTCAGTGGTACTTGATTGGGCACCGTCACGACTTTCAAGAGCAATAATTCACCACCTCGTTCCTTAGCAATAGCCGCAGCAATTTGAATTAGACTTTCTGTCGTTTTAGGATTTGCAATTGGTACTAATATTCTAAATTTATTTTTGTCAATCGTTCCTCTTCCTTGACTATGTGCAACGTGAGAAGCAGCACCTTTAATGGATGCTTCCGCTGTTTGCGTCCCTTTCCAGGCTAGAAAACCTAGCATTCCTACTACTAAACTACCAATTGCCATGAAAAAAGGTATGGTATCACTAAACATTTGATAGAGTAAATAGAAATTAGCCAATACGCCTAATATTGGAATTAAAGGGACTAAAGGGACTTTGAACGGACGTTCTATGTCAGGAAATTTTTTACGATGAATGATTAAGGCAATGTTTACCAACACCAAAGCCAATAACAATACAGTATTAGCATAAGTGGTTAAGTCTTCTAAATTGAGTATTAAAGAGAAGAATAAAATAACGCCACCTACTAAGAGTACAGAAATAATCGGTGTTTTTGTTTTTTTATTAATTGTGCTAACTTTTTCTGGTAAATGCCCCAATTGACTCATTGACAGAATAACCCGCGACCCTGCCATAATCGACGCATTGGAAGCAGAAATCATAGAAAAAATAGCACCTGCAATAATTACATATCCGCCAAAAAAGCCTAAAAATTTCTTCGCGGCTTCTCCCATGGAAGCTTCTGTATATTCTGTTAATCCTGCAAAAAGTACCACCAAAACAACTGCCGTATATAAAATGGTCACAACTCCCATAGAGATGAAAATCGCCCTAGGAATTGTTTTGACAGGATCTTTCACTTCTCCTGCCGCCGCAGCAATAGCTGAAAAACCAAAGAAGGTGATAAATACCATGGCAGCAGTCGAACCAATAGCGACTATATCTGTACTAAAACGATTAATCACTTCATCAATTTCAATGAATTTAACGCCACCTGAGATAAACCAAACCAATAATAAGACCTTGGCTGCCGTAACGACCACTTGAAATTTTCCACTTTCCTCTGTTCCTTTGATATTTAATAAAGTCAAAGAAATTAAGAACACAATTCCTGACAAGGCTTCAATTGGGCTATGCCAAATAAATTCATTAAAATAAGTAGATAAACTTGCAATATAGAAAGCGCAAGAAGAGGTATAGCCTAGGAATAAAGCCCAACCTACTAAATAAGCTAAAGGAGCAGGGTAAGTTTTTCGAGCATATAAATACCCTTCTCCCGTCCTTGGATAAATGGAGACAAATTCACAATAAACTAAAGCTGTAAAAGTTGCCGCTATACCTGCTAATAAAAATGATAAAATCGCGGCAGACCCTACATTTCTAATAGCTAAACCTGATAAGGTAAAAATTCCTGCAGCAATCATCGTCCCAATACCAATAGATAAAGCAGTAGGTAAACCTAAGTCTCTACTTAACTCTGTTTCTATATTTTGATGGGAATTGTTTTGATTTTCCATGTTATATTATTAATTGTCCGCAATTTAAAATGTTTTTTTTGAGGGATAGGAATTTTTTAGACAAAAAATAATGGCTTAGGTAATAATTAAAATTAAAATGCAAATTAAAATTGACTTCCGATTCCTACTTGATGGTAAACGCTTCACGATTATTAATCAAATAATTGACAACCAACTAAAACGCAATTAATTCATTTTCAATTATTTACGCCAACAAATAAGCGCTTCTTAAAATTAAAATTAGTCTCGATTAACAGCAATTATAATTTTAATGACTAAATATACTTTTTCATAGTTGCTAAACTAAAAAATCCGTTGTGCCTTAAATTTATTGTTGAAGACAAACAATAGATTTAAGAACCAACGGATGCCAGCAATTCATTTTCGATACCTTTCTATTACACAAAAAAGTCGGGTGCTAATTCCATCTCAGGATTTACCGCATAGTCCGTTAAATCCCTAATTCCTTCCTCTATCAACACTGCTTCATCTATAAAAAAATTGCCTGTACAAGTTTTACTGTCTTTTTTTAAGATATGATAAGCAGCATCTCCCATGATGGCAGGTTTTCGAGCGCGTTGTATAATTTCTTTTCCACCTAATAAATTGCCAATAGCAGCAGTAGCAATTGCTGTTTTGGGCCAAAGTGCATTTACTGCTACGCCCTGTTTTCTAAATTCTCCTGCCATTCCTAATACACACATGCTCATACCATATTTTGCCATAGTATAAGCAACATGTGGCGCAAACCATCTTTCTGTAATATTTTGAATGGGTGGTGCTAAATTTAGGATATGTGGATTCTCTGCTTTTAGTAAATAAGGCAAACAGCATTTGGAGGTTAGAAAAGTTCCTCGTGTATTGACACTATGCATTAGGTCATAGCGCTTCATTTCTGTTTGTAAAGTTCCCGTTAAAGAAATAGCACTCGCATTATTGATTAAGATGTCAATGCCGCCAAACGTTTCAATCGTTTTTTCAACCGCTGATAAAATGTTTTCTTCAAAACGAATGTCCACTTTAATGGGTAATGCTTTCCCGCCCGCTTTTTCCATTTCTTCGGCAGCTGTAAAAATAGTGCCTGATAGTTTAGGATGAGGCGTCGTCGTTTTAGCGGCAATGACAATATTCGCTCCTTCTTGCGCTAATCTCAAACCAATGGCTTTGCCAATCCCTCTACTTCCGCCAGTGATAAATACCGTTTTTCCTTTGAAACTTTTCATTTTGTGTTACTTATTTTATTAATGATAAATCTATTTGAAATGATGAACGATGAATTCATCGTTCATCATTTATCGTTCATTATGCTACTTATTTTGCTAATACATTTCTTCGCCAATTAAATACGGCAAAAGTAGCTAAATGTCAGCGTTAATTTCCTGTTAAAGTAATAAATACCAGAACGAAAGGATTGTTCTAGGCGTTAGCTTTATAATTGAATTCCGACTAATTTTATAATTTTAAAACACTAATTGAATATGAAAAATCTCCTATCATTAGTTTTTGCTGGAATTATTGGAGGCTTGATTACTCTTGGTGGACATCAATTGATGCAAGAAGAAGCCCCAATTCAGCAACCCGTAGCGAAACAAGTTAGTACGACCATAGCTACTCCCAGTTCAAAACCAGTCCCATTAAATTTCACAGAAGCGGCGACTATTGCCATGCCAACGGTCGTGCATATTAAAGCTTCAGAGAGCAGAGGAAAAGCACAATATAGAAGAGATGAACAACAAGAGCATGAAGGAGATATGCTCGATTTCTTCTTTAATTCCCCATTTGGTGGTGGAGGTTCTCCCTTTGGAGGTCAACAGAAAAAAGGAACAGGTTCAGGTGTTATTATTTCCAATGATGGTTATATCGTTACCAATAAACATGTGGTAGATTTTGCGGATGAACTGGAAGTAACTTTATATGATGACCGAACTTTTAAAGCAACTAAAATAGGTATTGACCCTAGAACAGACTTAGCCGTCATCAAAATAGATTCGGAGAACTTACCTACTATGGAGTTTGCCAACTCAGACAGAGCACAAGTAGGAGAGTGGGTTTTAGCAGTAGGTAATCCTTTTGATCTAACTTCTACTGTTACAGCAGGAATTATTAGTGCCAAAGGAAGAAGTATTGGGGTCATTAAAAACTCACAAGCTATTGAAAACTTCATTCAAACGGATGCAGTGGTCAATCCAGGTAATAGTGGCGGCGCATTGGTCGATTTAGATGGTAATTTGGTAGGAATTAATACCGCTATTGCTACACCAACAGGTACATTTGCAGGGTATTCTTTTGCGATTCCTTCTAATATGGTGATGGATATTACCAATCATATTATTGAGCATGGCGGACCAAGAGCTATGTTAGGCGTTCAAGTAGTGGATGTAGATATAGATTTTGCAGCAGAACAGAACCTTTCTGTTGATAGCGGTGTTTATATTGCAGAATTGACCGATGGAGGGGCTGCACAATATGCTGGCATCTTACCAAATGACGTGATTACTAGGGTGGATGGTGTGGAAGTAGTAGATGCACCAACGTTAATTGACATAGTGAGTAAAGCAAAAGTAGGGGAAACCTTGGAATTGACGATTAATAGAGATGGGCGAACAAAGAAAATTCCAGTAACCTTGAAAGCGGGTTAAAAAACCCGTACCTTTGTTTTGTTAGAAAATATTTATTTTTTCAAAAAATTTACATTTTTTTAACATTTCTTTAAAAACAAAACTGTCCTCAAAACAGTTATTATATAAACTCAAATGAACACATAAAGAAACTTGTTTAAAGTTGGTTTTTCGTTTTGTTTTGATGCGCCTGTCTCTCATTAGAGACAGGCTTTTTTTATATCCCTTTTTCCCTTTCCCTATTTCAATCAAATTTAGCTAAGTTTTATAGGTTTAAATAATATTAAAATCTAAGCATTTATTTACCTACCTTTCTTAGATGAAAACAACTTGGCTAACAAATTTATTAGACCTCTTTTTCCCACATTTATGTCTCGCATGTGGAGAAAATCAACTCCAAGGAAAGGCTATTCTATGTTTTTCTTGCCAACGAAAGTTGCCCGCAACCGAAATGCATACGATGCAAGAAAATCGTTTCACCGACCGCTTCTTTGGTAGAATTTATTTACAAGCGGGGGCAGCTATGTATCATTTTAAGGAGGGGAATCAAATACAAGCATTAATCCATCAATTAAAGTACAAAGGTAAATCTAGGGTGGGTGAAAAATTAGGAGAAGCTTATGGACAATTATTAACTAAAAGTCCCTTTTTCTCAACTATTGATGTTATCGTCCCTGTACCACTTCATCCAACTAAAGAGCGAAAAAGGGGCTATAATCAAAGTGATTATTTTGCGATGGGTTTAGCCAAAACGATGCAGAAACCTTGGCTAAGAAAAGGCTTAATTAGAACTAAATATGGAGCAAGTCAAACTCAGAAAACTCGATTGGAACGTTATGAGAATGTGCTACAATCTTTTAAAGTTGGACAAACAACTGCATTAAAAGGCAAACACATCTTATTGGTAGATGATGTCTTAACAACTGGGGCGACTTTAGAAGCCTGTGCGACTAAAATTTTAGCAGTCCCCAACACGAAAATAAGTATAGTTACGATAGCTATTGCAGGAACGACTTAATTTCACAACATTTTCCTTAAAACAATTCGATATTCCGCAATAGTTGCTTTAGGCTGAATCTCCATAATATCAAAGCCTCGACTTATGCCAAATAGCAGCATTGGTTTTAAACGGTTTCTTGTTTTAAAAGTAACATGTGGATACCCATTTTCTTTTGCCCAAATTTCTTGCCTTTCCGCTAATTTCCGAGCGAGTCCCAATCTACGGTAAGCTGGTAAAATAGCGCCCATCCAAGAATAAAAATAACCATCTCGTTCATAGCCTACTTTAAAGCCTGCTGGCGTTTCATCTACATAAGCGACCAAAACTATATGCGGTACCTGCTTCAGCCTTTGTTGATAAGTCGATAAACCATGAGGATTATGGAATTCTGGTATCTTTTGAGAGATTTCAACAACCGTTTCTAATTTTCCTACAACTATTTTGATGGATGATGGCATTTCATTTCTAAGTTAACCTGTGAATAAATAGGAATCCTGCTTATTTTTGTATTTTGTCAGCAATGCTCAATTGGTATCGGCGATTGAACATTACTGCTTTACATGATACTTCCATTCCAATAATTTTGGAATTAAGTAACTACAATCAAATCATTAACTTTACCAAGTTCCGATAATTATCGGAATGGTACTACAGCTAATAATGAGCAGAAGAAATAAATTACAAAAATTTGCGGAAATTCTAACCTTTCCTAACGTTTATGAAAATTTGGATGCTTATCCACCTAGATTATCAGGTATAGATGGAAAAGAAATTCAAATGAAAGGACAGTGGAAAGCAAAGCATTTCAAGAATGATTACCCAATCACGCTGGAATTAGCATGTGGAAGAGGCGAATATACCGTCGCCTTAGCTGAAAAATATCCGAATCGAAATTTTATCGGTGTAGATATTAAAGGGGCTAGAATTTGGAAAGGCGCTAGAATCGCTTTGGAAAAAGAATTGGATAATGCCGCTTTTCTACGCACAAGAATAGAATTGATTACCGCTTTTTTTGAACAAGGCGAAGTAGATGAAATATGGATTACTTTTCCTGACCCATTTTTGAGAAAAGGAAAAAGCAATCGACGCTTAACCGCTCCTAAATTTTTAGACCATTATCGAAAAATCCTAAAACAGGATGGATTGATGCACTTAAAGACAGACGAAGGGATTTTGTCTGAATTTACCTTAGAAGTTTTAGAAGCAGATAAAGTCGCAAAAATTCTATACCAAGATACTGATATTTATGCAACACCTTTACCAATGGAAGAATTAGAAGTGAAAACTTATTATGAAAAGATGCACTTGGAAAAAGGAAAAACGATTAAATATATTCGATTTACGATTAATTAGCCCTAGTTGCTAGTTACTGGTTGCTAGTTTTTTACCCAACCAGCAACTAGCAACTAGCAACTAGCAACTAGTATGAAAATCCTCCATTTCTCTTCGGCAAAAACATGGCGAGGAGGAGAACAGCAAATTGCTTACCTCTATGATGAATTACACAAGCAACAAATTCAACAATGGATTTTTTGTGCTCAAGGAGGTGCATTAGCTAGGTATTGTCAACAAGAAGCTATTCCTCATTTTACTTACCAAAAACGATTTTCTACCAATCCACTAGTCGCTTATCAATTCAAAAAATTAAGTAAGCAATTAAAAATTGACTTAGCGCATTTGCATGATTCGCATAGTCATACATTTGGGTATATCAGTGCTATCTTAGGTAATTCGATTCCCTTTGTCTTAAGTCGAAGAGTAGATTTTCCAGTTAAAGACAATTGGTTGTCCTATCAAAAATATAACCACCCTTCCATCCAAAAAATTCTTTCTGTCTCGAATTATGTGCAACGAATTTTAGCGCCTGCTATTCAAGATCAATTAAAATTACAGGTTGTTCATAGCGGTATAGATACGACTCGATTTTCATACAATAAAAAAGGGATGCTTAGATGGGAATATAAAATACCGTCTAATGTGCGGATTATAGCTAATATAGCTGCTATAGCCGAACATAAAGACTATTTTACTTTCGTAGATACAGCGGCTATTTTACTAAAGAAAAATAATGGAACTGGGTACAAATTTTTAATTATTGGAGCAGATGGGGGAGAAGCCGAACAAATAAAACAATACATTCAAGCAAAAGGGCTCTCTAAGCAGATTATTTTAACTGGTTTTAGAAAAGATATTCCACAAATTTTGCCAGAAGTAGACGTTTTTTTATTCACTAGTAAAGAAGAAGGATTGGGTACTTCGGTTATTGATGCTTTGGCTTGTGGCGTTCCTGTCGTGGCTACCAAAGCAGGAGGTATACCAGAAATTATTCAAGATGGTGTCAATGGTCTTTTAGCACCTATTAAAAATCCCGCCCGATTGGCAGAAAAAGTCGAGCAGTTACTAATGAATCAAACGATTAGAAAAAAATTGGTAGAAAATGGTCAAGCAACTGTATTTCAATTTTCTAAAGCAGCAACAGCTAGAAAAACCCTTGCAGTGTATCAAGAAATTATCCAACAAGCTTCAATCCAATAAAAATGCAAAACAAGCAGACGATAATACTTAATCCAATATTTGCCAAAGCATACCCATAATTCCCTGCTTGTAATAGTTGAAAGGTTTCGCTAGAAAAAGTACTAAAAGTACTAAAACCACCACAAAATCCCGTCATCCACAATAATTTATTCGTTGAACTC
>CALFWI010000064.1 GCA_937928615.1 uncultured Saprospiraceae bacterium
TTATATCTCACTAATAAACCTTGTCTTAAATTAGCATGCTGGTCTCTAACTCTATTTCCAATAAGTAAGATTTTTCCATCTTCTTGTATTATAGAAGTTTGCAATTGGCTAGTTTTAATAACACTTTCATTGTTAGCATAAATTGCAATACCATTGTCTGAAAAAGTAACATCTGGCTGCCCACTTGCTAAAAATTTTGAAACGAAGAAGTACTTTCCATTGCCAGAAGAAGAACCTTTGACCGAACCTGTAATTAATATTCTATCATCTAATAAGTGTATATTTTGAATAGCTGTTAAGCTACTCCTGATTGCATTAACTAACGCTTTTCCATTTTCGCCAAAAGAAGTGTCTATAGTTCCATCTAAATTATATAATCTTAAATTAATTTCATCATTTTCAGCTCCTGCTACTAATAATTTTAGACTTTGGACAATAAAATTTTAGGCAACCAGAGGTCACAGAGCAAAAACATGATAATATTTTCTAATATTTCTATTCAAGCTGTTCCGTTTTTTGCTTTTTATTCTGTTCAGTAATCTGTTTACGTCTAGGTTTATGCTTGTCTCGCTTGGTTTGAGTGTCCCCTTTTTTTCGTCCTTTCCCATTTTTCGACTTTCGAGGCGCAAAGGGGGTTAGGTCAAAAGTTGAAAAAAGGGTTTTAGTTCCTTTACGAGTCCATGATATGGACAATGGCTCATTTGATTGTTCAGCTCTTTTTACCGATTCCAGATATTGTTCCCAAGGATTGACTTGTAGCTCAACGTCTGTACGAGCAGCATACAAAAGCCAAAAAGTGGTTTGGACGGTCCATAACCATGCGCTTAAATGCTTGACATTAGGCGTTTGATATTTATCGGCTAACAAATTTTGTTTCATAAACCGATTGTGTCCTTCTATATCAAAACGCCGTAAGTAGTCAATTTGAGCCGCTTTGGTATCGTATTCGATTTGCTTTTTGCTCCAAAGGGACAAATACATATCTTTATTGAAAATTAGCTGACCCGTTTTTTTGTCAATAAAGCGAACGCAAATCAAGTCAAAAGGCTTATCACTCATTTTGTGGTCTCTTGTACCCCGTAATAATAAGCCATTCCAACGATATAATTGGACAATCAATGCTCGTCCTTTTTTTGTTTTGGTTTCATATTGTTTGGTTTCATCTGGAGCTAAATCAAAAATAGGGGTTACCGTTTTTTCAAAATGTTCTTTGGTTTTGGGGTTGTAACATTTAC
Source organism: uncultured Saprospiraceae bacterium (assembly GCA_937928615.1). Taxonomy (GTDB): domain Bacteria; phylum Bacteroidota; class Bacteroidia; order Chitinophagales; family Saprospiraceae; genus JAFMDF01. The sequence continues at coordinate 1,236 of CALFWI010000064.1, forward strand.
GAGTGGAACTGACTTGTAAATAATGTGGCTCATCAGCATATGCTTTATTTTTGCCTTTGTCTGTTTGTATTCCATCGTAGGGACGATATACCTTGATACCATGTCGTAATCGAATGAGTAGCAGTAGGTTGTCGAATTTTTCTACCAATGGACAAATATAATCAGGGCTACCGTAGCCACTATCTGCCGTGTTGACTACTCGTTTGGCTTTACCAAAGAGTAAATCTTTTTGGGTCAATAAATCCATCAACTGACGGGCGGCAAATTCCATCTTATCCGCCTCTAAATCTACCAGTTGGGTATCAAGGGGTAGATTCCAAGGCACTTTGGAGTGGTCTGCATAAAAACCGATATTGACACAGGATACATAGTACCCCACATCAATGGATTTATTGGACTTAATTGGGTTATTGGGGATATTTACATACCCTCTATTTTCCAAAGTTGGAGAATACGGCTTGCGAATAGTCGTAAAATCCGTATTCAATTTATACACTTCCTCTTTTGGAAGGAGGTCTTTTAACAGGACATATAATCCTCGTTTAAAGGTGCGGCTCTCCGAAGATGTTAATTGCAGACCGATTTCTTTCATCACTTTACTCGTTATGGAGTAATGATATTGAAAAAAAGGACTCAAACTTAGTTGGGTGGGACTGCTTGCAGCTACCTCACTACCCAAGGCCATGACGATACCAACAAATGCTTTGGTACGATTTATGTCAATCAATGATAATATATCATGGCAAAACTGTTCTGCTTTATTTTGTAGTATTTTCACACTTTACTATAAGCAATAGTTTTGCCTATTTTTTTTGAACGGCTTTCCGTCCAAAGTCTAAAATAATTTACCATCCGCTCTTTGAATGACTGTAGTTAGGGTATGGTTATCTAGAATACTATTTTCTTTTTCTGGAAATTGCATTTGTAAGGTATTATCTATTTCACCTTGAGCCGTTAAACGTATTGCTGAATAAAAGTGATTAGATTGTTCATCAGTAAAAGAACCAACTAATAGCACTTTACCATCTTTTTGTAATAAAACATCAAAGAATTGATGCCTAAAAGGAATTTCTGTCACATGACTTGATTTTAATTCCTGTCCTTGTTTGTCATAAACCAATTGTTTTAATAGTATATGATTTCTCTCGATGGCTATAACTACTAATTTGTCGTCTTTAATAAAAATACCTCTAATTTCAAATCTAGCAGAAGGGTCAATGTCTAGTACGCCCATTTTTCCAAAAGATTCATCTAACCCATTTTCTTTATTATAACGCTTGACGACATTATCTTTTCCAATAATTATCTTTTCATCTGTTTCTATAATATTGCGCTTTAATGTAAAAAAAGAAGAGCCACCATGATAAAATCCAATGTTTTCATCTAAAATCATCTGGGCATTAAGCGTATTAATAAAAAATAAGCATAGAATAATAGGTAGTGTTTTTGAA
>CALFWI010000065.1 GCA_937928615.1 uncultured Saprospiraceae bacterium
AGGTAATTTAACGGCTTGCTCTAATTTCACTTCTATTTTACAGAAAAAAGCCAAGTCTTTATAAGCGTAAGCAGCAGGCATTTGTTGCTGTTCCTTTTGCATCAAATTAAAGGAGTTTTTTCGAGTTTCTTGAAAAGTAAATTGCTGGATTTGTTCAGAGAAATTCAAATCAATGGAGGATGCCCTCAATTGTGTTTTTAATTGATGATAGCTTTGCGAACTATTGGCCGTTGTAATTTGTGCCAAAAGCAATTGACTGAACAAACAGCAAAAAATAAGACCTGATAATTTTTTCATATAAAAGCGGGATTAAGCGTGTTTATTCTAAAAAAAAGTCGGGTAGAGAGACCTCCAAGGTTTTCAAAACCTTGGAGGTCTAAATCATTTAGAATAAAGACTAAAGAACACAAGGAATCTAGTGTTCAATGGTCAAGATACATAAAAAATAAGTGAAATTGACTAACTTTGTGCAAATCATAATGATATGTCAGGACTAGAACGAACCTTGCACATAAAGATGCTTGATAAAGAAGGAATATAATCAAAACAGAAGATAATGGAACAACTCTTAAAAGGCTATAAAGTATTAGATTTTGGTCGGTACATCGCCGCACCCTATTGTGCCTCTTTACTAGGACAAATGGGCGCAGACGTAATTCGTATCGAACGACCAGGCGGGAGCGAAGACCGTTTTTTAGCACCCGTCACCGAACAAGGAGATGGGGCAATGTATCTACAAATGAATGCCCATAAAAAAGGCATTACTTTGGATATCGCCAAACCAGCAGGCAAGGAGGTTGTTAGAAAATTGATTGCGACGGCGGATATAGTCATTGCCAATTTACCACCGAAAACATTGAAATATTTGGAATTAGACTATGATAGTTTAACGGCTATCCAAGAAGATATCATTTTAGTCACCAATACAGCTTTCGGAAATACAGGCCCTTTTGCCGATTATACTGGTTTTGATGGCATGGCACAAGCGATTACGGGCGGCAATTATTATTCTGGTTTTCCAGACCAACCGATTCGATGTACCGTGAATTTTGTGGATTTTTCGACGGCTTTAGCAGCTACTTTAGGTACGGTGGCAGCGATTATGCATCGAGAGCGAGGCGGAGATGGACAAATTGTGGAGACTTCCCTTTTAAGTACCGCTTTGACCTTGAATAATTCCATGTTATTGGAACAAGATGCCACCAATATCAATCGACCACCAAAAGGCAATCGAGGACAATTGGCAGGGCCAGCAGATTTATTTAAAACCAAAGATGGACATATCGTAATGTCGGTAGTCGGTCCGTATATGTATAAACGGTGGATTCGATTAATTGGTAAGCCAGAATGGTTAACCGATGAACGCTTTAAAGATGATATGGCTAGAGGCGATAATAATGATATTTTATGTGAAGCAATGGGCAAGTGGTGTTTAGCTAGAACAACCGCTGAAGCATTAGCGGAGTTAAAGGAAGCCAAATTACCAGCAGGCCCAGTTTTGTCGTTTCAAGGCGCTTTGGATAATCCAATGGTGCAATCCATTAATCACTTAAACCCTTTGCCATTTCCTGGAGCAGCCAAAGACCCTTTGGTAACGAATGCACCTTTTAAGTTGTCAAAGACACCTTTGGAGAAACTGCGACGAGCGCCTTTATTGGGCGAACATAATGAAGAAATTTATAGTGAATTGGGCTATTCTGCTAAAGAAATAGCGGAATTAAAAGCAACAGCAATTATATAATATGGAGAATTTAGATTGGCAGAAGGTGGCTAAGACTTTTATGGCATTTGCTTTGGCAAATCTTATGTATGATTATTTTAGTAGGGGGATTTTTGATGTTTATAAGACGCTTGGGATTCCAGTTATTGCACTTTTATTGATTTATATGGTGGATCGGAAGCGGTTGATGAAGGAGGAGGGGTGAGTGGGATGTTAGTTTATATCTTTTTTGCTATTTTTGAGAGTAGAAATGTAAGGCTACTTTTGGTAGGATTATGAAGAAGCTAAGCATCATTGTAATATACTCGTAAATGAAAAAAACATTAATAATATCAGGATTAATTATTCTTGGAATATTTCTATATATCAATTCTATAACAATAATTTATGTTCATAGACAAGCTAATTCTATTTGTTTATGGATTAATAAAGGGGAAGGAGTATATCCCGCTGTTGGACCTGATGCATATGAACATTTAACTTGGTTAAAGGAAGAAAGTAAAGGGAATTATCATTGTGAGGTTGTTGAACCTAATAGAGATTTTTATGATTCTGATGTAAAGACCATTCTAATCAAAGAAAACGGAATTGAAAAAATCCGTCTGAATTACACATTAAGTTTTGGAGGAAGGAGTTTTATGCAACCAATATATTTTCATCATCAAACAAGTTTTGAACACGATCATAATTATGATAGATGGAATTATAAAAAAATGAGGTAATATTAAAAAATACGTACAGATTGTATTTATGCTTAGCAAAAGCTCGACACGCCATATACATGAGACCATTCGCTACAACTAAAAAAAATGAAAAAAGAGCATCAAATAATAATCGAATTAATCAAATCATATTTAGAAAAGAATTCAGACCAAAGATTTGGACAAGCTCTTTTCAATCTAAGGATAAATGAATTTCAAAAAACGGTAGACCCAAAATATCCAAATTATAATTTAAGAGACATTCATAACGATGATGACCAAGAAATAGTTAGTAGAATACAAAAACAATTAGATTGGTTTAATCTTCAAAAGAGAAAAAATGAAAGTAAGTCATGTCCTATATAAAGTAAATAACTTGGAGACCGCCTTC
>CALFWI010000066.1 GCA_937928615.1 uncultured Saprospiraceae bacterium
GACTTGGTCATTTCATCTTCGATTGTATGCAGATTGGCTAATAAATAACTTTGGCTTTTTTTGTCTAATTCAAAAAATCCATAGGCTTTTTCGGTGACATGTGGCAAAATATAATCGGGTGTAGGTTTACCTGTTAATTCAGCAACAAGGGTCTTTTCGGTTAGTATTTTTAAAGGGGTTTTTTCGATAATTCCGTTGGTTGAAGTTAATAATTCCGTGTTTTCTTGCCAAATATTACCACCCGAAGTCGTATTTTGAAAAACTAATTCATAACTAGTAATCTGACCATTATTGGTTTGCAAATTCGCTTTCAGCCAAGGCATCCCCGATTCCTTTACCCAAGCCTGACTCCAAGTTTTCAAATCTAAATCGGTTCGTTTATCTAAAATAGCAATCAAATCATCCCAAGTCGCATTATCAAAAGAAAAGGTTGTTAAATATTCTTGTAAGCCTTCTTGGAAAGTGGCTTCTCCCATAATCGCCTCTAATTGCTTCATCACCACAGGCGCTTTCTGATAAATAATCCGACCGTATAATAAACTCGCTTGATTTAAATTATCCAGTTCTTGTTGGATGGGGTGACTACCTGCGGAACGGTCTTCACCGTAAGCACTTGGATGATGCCGTTGTAAAAAACGTAAATCGTGGTTAATTTGAGGAAAATTAGGATTCACCATTTTAGCCGCCATAAAATTGGCAAATACTTCTTTTAACCACACATCATTGAACCAGTCCATCGTCACTAAATTGCCAAACCACATATGTGCTGTTTCATGCGCAATCAGTGAATTACGACTCATTTTTTGGTTAATGGTCGCATTTTCTTCTAAAAACAAAGAACGGTCTTTATAGAAAATAGCGCCAGGATGTTCCATTCCCCCAAATTGAAAAGCAGGAATTAAGGCAAAATCGAATTTTTTAAAGGGTTGTTGGATACCTGTGTATGCTTCTAACCAGCGAATAGATTTTAGGTGTAAATCGAAAACTTCGGGCGCATTTCTAGCGACCTTTTCTTTATTGGTTTCTCGATGATATAAGGTCATCTCGACACCATCTAAGGTATCGGTAATGGTTTCAAATTTTCCTGCGGTAAAGGCAAATAAGTAAGTACTAATAAGGGGTGTTTGTTCATATTCATAGACCATTTTCTGCCCAACTTGCTCTTTTTTAACCAATGGATAATTCGCCAAAGCAGTCCAACTTTTAGGCACATTTAGTTTTAGTTTGTATTTAGCTTTGATATTAGGTTGGTCAAAACAAGGAAAGGCAGTAGCTGCTTTATTAGGTACAAAAAGGGTGTATAAATAATCTTTGTTCCGATTCAATGCCTGTTCACCCGCTACAAAAGTTGTGGTAAAACTATTTTGTCCTTTTTGCAGATTTTCTTTTGGGATAATTACATGTCCATTACGCAATTGAAAATCCATTTTTGCTGCACCAGTTTTGTGAATACCAATAGAAACATCTGCTAGATTAGCGTAATCCAAAACGACCGCCTCCTTTGTATTTTCTAAATCAAATCGAATAACAGCCTTGCCAATAATTTTTTTATTTAAGCTATCTGGAATAAAAAATTCCAAATCGTATTCGACATTTTTAAGCGTTGCTTTTCGATGGTCTGCTAAGGTTTTAGAGACACCAGATTCGACTTCCATTGATTGAGGTTGTTGGCAGGAGAAAGTAAGTAGTAAAATAGAAATTATAGCTATTGAAAAAAGAAGTAATCGCATGAGTATTGATTGAAATGACCAAATAGAATGTAAAACAAATAAAAATGCTGGTTTTTATTTAATTTTAGATCATCTTTTGAAATCACCGTTTAAACCCGACATCATGAAAAATTTAATACTTCTCTTATTAGTCCTACCAATTTTTGCTTGCACACAGTCGACCCCTACCATCAATTCCAAGGCCGAAGCAGCAACAACGAATAACATTGAAAAGAAGAAAGCCATTATTCTAAAAAATATTCAAGCTTTTTCTGAAGCTTTAATGAATCAAGATTACGATACTGTAGTTGATGCCTATACAGATGATGCTAAAATTTTTCCTCAAAATTCGAGAATATTAACAGGAAAAACCGCTATCCGAAACTATTGGACACCACCCGCAGGCAGCAAGCGTAAAACAACTTACCATAAAATCACCCCTGAAGAAATCAAAATTTTAGGTAAGGAAGCTTATGATTATGGCTATTATGAAGGTAAATCTATTGGAAATGATGGCAAAGAAAGTAGCTGGGGTGGAAAATATGTGATTACTTGGAAAGAAGTTGAACCTGACGTTTGGAAGATGTATTTGGATATTTGGAATTAGATTTTTATCATGAATATTTTTTATAACGCCAAATGCTGTTAAGTGAGCAGCATTTGGCGCTACAGAAAAATGCGAACCTATTCTTTCAAAATAGCAATTGTTTTTACATCACCAATTTCATTACTCAACTGTAAAAAATAATGTCCAGCTGGTAGACCATTAGGAGTTTTTACGGACAAACTAGTTTCTCCTTTAGGTAATGTTTGGTCAAATAATTGTCCAACAGATTGCCCCAGTGTATTGATTAATGTACCCGTTAAAGTAGTCCTTTTAGCTAAGGTTAATCGTAAATTAATGTCCGATTGAATTGGATTGGGGTATACCTTAACCGCTGTTAAACTACTTAAGGTCGTAACAGCAGAAGCTATTTCTGCTGGAACAGATAAAGAGGTCGTATAAATATCATCACCTGTTCGTCCACCATTATCATCAGCATCATTCACGGCGGCATAAAAAGTAATCATGCCTACATTTGAGGTAGGTGCTTTCCAAGCAATTTGCCAAGAGGTTAAAATACTACCATCTTCTGAGTGGGTGACATAATTTCGCCCATTTGCACTTTTTGTTTGTGTGTATTCTCCAGTAACAATCCATTCTCCAACATCATTATTTTGTGCGTCTAAAGCAACGATTTCAAACCCATTCCGCATGGCTTCTTTAGGATTCTCAATGGAAATAGATACGTTGTGAGTATTACCGGGGATATAGGCAGTAGCATCTGAATTCAAGCCAATATTGATAGTCGCATTACCCGTATTAGGATTAGTGGCATGACAACCACTCCTACCACAAGTTTCTTCTCCTGGTGCGCCTGTAACGCCCACGGGAGCTCCGTCAGCATTACTCAATAAGGCGACGTAAATAATAAATCCAATAAAAAATAGAAGACGGGTAAATAAATTTTTCATAGTTGTTTTACTAATCAGCTCATCTTAAATTCAAATGACGAATAGAATAATAAAAAATAGTCCCAAAGCCAGCCATTAATAAAAAATGATAAGCTAAGAAAGTATAATCTCCCAATTGCCAGCCAATCACCACGGCGCCTGCAAAATAGATGGCTAATAAACCTTCAAAAATGGTGGTCCAAGAAATGCTAGATTGGAAATAGTTCTGCTTGCGGAAAGTATCTTTAATACCATTGATATTAAACTTAGGCGTTCTAACAAAAGGAGATTCTTTGCCCCACCAACCTTGAAGCACCGCAATGGTATTATGCAAGGAAAGCCCCATAGACAATGCTAAAAAGACAGGAAATAAAAAGACGAACTTGGTGACTTTTCTAAAATAGGATTCATTCTTAAGTTCTGCGGAAACGTTTGCTACATAATAGACGGCAATCACAGATAATAAGCCTATTAGAAAAATACCAAAATAACGAGTATCAAACCCAATCTCTTGCATGGCAAATAAAAGCGGCACACTAAATACGCCTGCTATAAATACAAAGATAAAAATGGTACTGCCTAATAAATGCCCAGAAGCATGTAGTTTTTGACCCAATCTCAAATCAGATTGCCAAATAGTTGGCAACATCTTTTTAGCCGTTTCTGCCCCACCTTTCATCCATCTAAACTGCTGCGACTTCAAGCCGTTCATTTCGGCAGGTAATTCGGCAGGGGAGCCAAATTTTTCTAAAAAGATAATTTCCCAACCTTTTAACTGCGCTCTATAACTTAAATCTAAATCTTCTGTCAAAGTATCTGCTTCCCAACCTCCTGCACTAGCAATGGTTTCTTTTCGCCAAACACCTGCTGTTCCATTAAATTGCAATAAATAATTACCTGATTTTCGACCTTGTTGTTCTACCGTAAAATGCACATTTAATTGCATCGCCTGCAATTTGGTCAACATCGAATAATTTTGGTTGATATGCTCCCAACGGGTTTGTACAACGCCAATCTTTGGATTTTTAAAATAAGGAATGGTGTTTAATAGAAAATCTCGGCGAGGTAAAAAGTCCGCATCAAAAATGGCAATAAAATCACCTTTTGCTTGCTCCGTCGCTTCTTTTAACGCCCCTGCTTTATAGCCAGTTCTATCTGTTCGGCAAATTTGTTGAATTTGAAAACCCTTTGCTGCGTAGTAGTCCACTTTTTGCTTAACAATCTCTAATGTTTCATCCGTGGAATCATCTAGAATATGAATTTCAAATTTATCTTTGGGGTAATCAAATTCGGTCACTCTATCAATCAATCTTTCAATGACATATAGTTCATTATAAATAGGCAACTGTATCGTGACAAAGGGTAAATCTTCATCCGAGATATGTTTCTCAGAGTTTAACAATGGAATAAATTGTTCCCCTCTACTATACTTATACAATAAATGAAATTGTAATAAACAATAGGTGGTGATGTAGAATAAAGCTACACAATAAACGCCTAAAATCGTATATGCCAAAATGGACATTTAGTTAGTTTTCGGTTATGTAAAATCTATGTTTTAAGCCAAAAATAGCGTAAATATGATGTGCTTCATGGAGTAGAAAAAAATTCGTCCAATCTTCCACATTCATACGGCCTAGCTTTGGATGAACACCTATTTGTGTTAGTTGCATTTTGGATAAATCGGTCATCAAATCAATGATGGTTTGTCTATCCAGAATTGCTTTTTCAATTATTGCTCTGCTGTTTCTGTTACACCAATCATGAAAAATTGGGTCATCATCTGCTTTATATCTTTCTAAGTAAGGTGTCTTTCCTTTCAAAATAACTGCTATTCGCACTAAAAAGATTTCTTGATACCTTCCTAAGTGGGCTAAATGTTCGTGAATTGACCATTTTTGAGGAATTGGATGTTTCTTCAAGCATGTTTTATCTACACTTACCAATTGACGAAGCAAAAATGCGAGCTGAGTATTTAGGTTGTTTTTAAGAAATTCATCCATCTAATCATTAATTATTAGTTGACTAAAGTAATTTAAAAATCGTCCACAAAATCTTGTGCCCTGCTAGAATGGTTCCTTTCAAAGTGCCAGATACTTTAGATACGCCAATTCGTTTGCGATAAGTCATGGCAACTTCCGTACATTTTAATTGATGTTTGGCTGCTTTCACTTGCATCTCTACCGTCCAACCAAAAGTTTTGTCCTGCATATCTATCGCCATCAACTGTTGCCATTTAATCGCTCTAAAAGGGCCTAAATCTGTAAAACTATAATTATAGAATAAACGGATTAGGTTGGTCGCTAGCCAATTGCCAAAAATTTGTTGTGGCATCATGGCACCAGATTCCATACTACCTAAAGCTCTCGACCCAATCACCATGTCCATATCTTTTTCTATAATCGGCGCAACGAGTTTAGCCATTTCTTCGGGATGGTCAGAATAATCACCATCTAAAAAAACAACGATATCTGGTTGTGCTTGACTGGATTTTGCTTGGATATGAGCAATGCCTTTCAAACAAGCATTTCCATACCCTTTTAAAGGTTGGTCAACAACGGTCGCTCCATTTGCTAAAGCAACTGCTTTGGTATTATCCGTACTATTATTATTACAAACAATAATTTCTCTAACCAAATCCTTAGGGATATCTTTGAGAACTTTTCCAATAGAATCTTGCTCATTATAAGCAGGAATGATGACGTCAATAATTGTTGGCATGTTATTTCTGTGATACAGACGCTTGTCTGATTTTTAAGTGTAAAATTAAGCTAAAAATACCTGCCTTTTTTGTAGCAACTCGGACAAATGCCTACCTAAATAAGAATTCCCGTTAATCCGCTATGGAATTATACGTTATAGACTAACTTTGCGTTTATTCTTTCGTTGGACGCTTAGAGTCTTTTAACTGAAAAATGAAGGTTTAAAGAATCGATGTTCTAAAAAATGCTTCCATTCACATTTAATCGTACATGAAAAAAATATTATTTTTTACCATAATCGCCGCTGTCTATCTTTTAGTTGCCTGTAATAAGGAAGATGATTTCTTATTGGATAGTTCAGCAGAATTGAGTTTTTCGGTAGATACATTGCGTTTTGATACTGTTTTTACAGAATTGGGTTCGGCTACCCGTATTTTGAAAATCTACAACACCAATAGCCAACCTGTGAAGATTAATAAAATTTCTTTAGAACGGGGTAGTGCTTCTTTTTTCAGATTGAATATAGACGGGATTCCAGCTAATGAAGGAACGGATGTAGAAATCTTAGCCAATGATAGTTTATATATTTTTGCGGAAGTAACAGTTGACCCAGATAATCCATTATCAGTCAGCCCTTATGTAATTTCCGAACGCTTATTAATAGATTTGAATGGAACAGAAAGAGCTGTATTGTTAGAAGCTTGGGGGCAAAATGCCAATTATATTCCCGACCGTTTTAGTCAAGGCGGCGGTGCTTTTATTAGTTGTGATTTAGGCGAGGTTATTTTTAATGACCCGAAACCTTATGTGATTTACGGTGCTTTATTTGTGGACAGTTGTACTTTAAATATTCCAGCAGGAACAGAGATTTATGTGCATGGAGGTATTGTTCGAACAGGTGTTTTGGGCGAAAATTATAATGATGGCTACATTATTGCCCTACCTAGAGGTCGCTTAAACATAGAAGGAACAGTGGAAGAACCAGTAATTATTCAAGGTGACCGTTTGGAAGAACCGTTTGACGAGGTAGCAGGTCAATGGGGAGGGATTTGGTTAACTAGAACGAGTCGAGGACATAAAATAGAACACACGATTATCAAAAATGCCCGCTTTGGGATTATCGCTGATTCTTCTTCCACTTTAATTATAGAAAATTCGCAAATTTTAAATGCGATTAGTGGAGGCTTGATTGCGATTCATTCCAGAGTCAATGCCGAAAATTGTTTATTTGCAGGGAATGGAGGGAATGCGGTGCAATTAGAATATGGCGGAAGTTACGATTTTACTTACTGCACCTTGGCGAGTTATGGTGTAGATAATTCCGCTTTGCGCATGACCAATGTGCTTTGTTTGGACCAATTTTGTCAACAAGCCCGTTTTAATGACTTAAAAGTACGGTTCAAAAATTCGATTATATTTGGTTCTCGTTCTGATGAAATTGACCTTTTCAATGCCGAACAGGCATTATTTGATTATAATTTTGAAAATTGTATTGTTCGAGTAGAGGATTTGGTCGATGAAGAGGATACGCCCGATTTTTTTGATCATTGTATCCCTTGTCAGCCAAGCCAAGGAGAAGGCAATAATATCGTGTTGTTTAAAGACCCTAGCGAAGGAGATTATAGCCTAGATTCGTTATCCATTGCAGATGGTTTTGGTATCCCTATTTTTAATCAAACGATAGATATTCTTGGGGTGTCTAGAGATGCAAGTATGCCTGATGCAGGCTGTTTTGAGCGGGTGGAATAGCGGATAATTCTCCGTTGAAAAAATAACACGACTCCTCCTGAGTCGTAGCTATTTTTAGATATCCACACTTTTTACTGTTGAAAATCAAGCATTGAAAATTTATTCGAGCATTATCTTCATTTCGTTTTAAAAATTTTAAATAGAAAATAAAATATTGAAAATAGACTACACCATAAGTGTCTTAGGTTGCGGCTGGCTAGGCTTACCATTAGCCAAGCAATTAGTAGAAATGGGACATATCGTCAAAGGATCTACGCAAACTGCCACTAAATTAGCTGTTTTACATCAACAAGGAATTGACCCTTATTTGATTGAAGTCCAAAAAAAAATAAAAGGTACGAACTTGCCTCATTTTTTTAAAAGTGGCGTGTTAATTATTAATATACCCCCTGGTCGAAAACGTCGAGATGTGGCACGTTCTCACCCAAGACAAATTCAGGCCATTATAGAAAAAGCACTCATTCATCAGACCAAAAGAATCCTTTTTGTCAGTTCGACTAGTGTGTATGGTAATGTCAATAGAGTGGTCACGGAAGCAGATGAACCTAATCCAGAAACTGCTTCAGGAGAAGCACTTGTTGCTGCTGAGGAATTATTATTACAAGAAACAGCCTTTGAAACGACGATTGTTCGTTTTGGTGGTTTGGCAGGAGCAGATAGAAAAGCAGGGCGTTTTTTAGCAGGGAAAAAAGAAGTAAAGAATGGAGATGCGCCTGTCAATATGATTCATCAAGTCGACTGTATAGGGGTATTGACTCAAATTATTACTCAAGAAAAATGGGGATACCTCTTTAATGCTTGCGCCGACGAACATCCCACTAGAAAGGAATTTTACACCGCTCAAGCCCAATTACAAGGCTTTGAAGCACCTCAATTCTCCAAAACAGATGCTTTAGTCGGTTTTAAAGAAGTCTCTAATTATAAAATTAAGCAGGCACTTTCTTATGAATTTCTTAAACCTAACCCGCTAAACTTTTAAGATTTTCCAAAAATTAATCCTCCTGCCCTAAATCCTATTATTTTTTACTAATTTGCGGACAAATTCTGATTCTATTTGTATTATTGATGAAGTGACTAAATTAACTTGTATCCATTCAAATTATAAGTTGCTGTTGACCAATACTTTTAGCTGTTGAATTTTATACTTTAAATTTTTGATTGTACCAAGCTTGCTTTAGTGCCGACTATGCCCGAAATTGACGAACAGGAAATATTAAAACTGTTAAAAGCAGATAACCCAGAAACGGTCAAACAATTGTTTCACCAGTTTTACCCTTTCCTGTGCAATACGGTCTTTCGGATACTAAAAGACAAAGCCCTAGCAGAAGATTTAGCCCAAGATACCTTCTTTAAATTTTGGGAGAAAAGAGCCAGTATAAATATTCAGACCTCTCTCAAGGCCTACCTTCGCCGAATGGCAGTCAATGAAGCTTTATATTACATTAGAAAAAATAAAAAATTCCAAAAAGATTCGGAGATTGAACCGGGAGATTTAGGTGGTACAACAGATACCGTAGAAGAACAATTATTGCATCAAGAATTAGAAGATAAAATCGCGGCGGCTATTAAAACTTTACCGCCTCGTTGCCAAGAAGTGTTTAAGTTAAGTCGTTTCGAGGAATTGAGTTATAAAGAAATTGCCGCCAAATTAGAGATTTCTATAAAAACGGTAGAAAATCAGATGGGGAAAGCATTAAAAATATTGCGAGTAGCACTGAAAAAATACATGCATTTTTTCTTGTTTTAAAGACGGTGTACGGTTAACGGTACATGGCTGACGGTAAAGCAGTCGTTATCAATGCTTTAATTTTAGGTAAAAATAGTTATTTGAACAGTCTCGTTTTAAAAAATTGAACCTTCTTTTTTACCACAGAATCACAATAGTATTGTACAACTTGTCTCGATAAATATAGTGAATTTCAAACATGGGCAATAGTTGTATCTAGCGCTTAAAACTATGTTTATTTGGTCGTGTATTAAAGTGGTTGATGGTGGGCGATACTTTCAAAGTATCGCCCACCGTCAACTTGCACTTATCAACCATTTTAATACATCACCGTGTATTTTACTATATGACTATGTGGTAAAAACTGTTAACTTGTGAGTCTAAATACATACAATTGATAGGTATTCAGTTCATCGTTTATCATTTATAGTTCATCATTACTTCCCCGCCTCTTGTTTTACATAAGCCCGCAAATCCTCCAACTGTTGCACACTCATTCGTTCTTTTGTATACTGAGGCATATAGGCTTTTTTTCCTGGAACTGGAGAAGTGCCCCATCGACTCACTTGATAAGTGGAGTAGCGACTATATTTACTAAAATGCTTATTTAAATGATCCAAAGAAAGTTGACTATCATCCAATTTAAAAAAAGAATAGCGTTCTTCTTCGTGACAGTGTTTACAACTTAAATCATAGACTAATTTTCCATTTTTAGGATTTCCTGTTAAATTCGTTGCACCTGCTTTCCTATCGGTTGGTGGAGGAATAAACGTTGCTGGTGAACCTTGCAAATATTTTGATTTTAATAAGGAAATGGCAGCGGCTTGATTCGTTCCTTTGTCTACCGCCGTTTTGATTTTTTGAAAATCGGCATCTGCTAAATTTAAATCTTCCATCTTCAATTCCAAAGTCCATAAATAAGCTAAGACAGACTCAATTTCCCAATGTTTAAGCGACCGACCCTGCGCACATTCAACGGCACATAACTGAATCGCCTCTCGAATATCATTTCTAGCTTTATCTACCAAGTCACCGTATTTTTTATAATAGTCTCCATTGTAAAAACTGGTTCTATTGACCGCTCCATACATCGTTGTGCCTTGTAAGAAGGGAATGTTTTTTTCCTGAGCATACTCCAACCTAGCTTGTGGGTCAGATACACTTAAATTAGGGTCTTCTTGGACAATATTATGGCAAGAAGTACAAACAAAATGCTTACTCTGTTTCTTAGATTTTTTACCATTAGGACTTTTAGAAATCCCTTCTAAAAAAAGTTTTTTACCATTCTCTGCGGATACGCCTTTTAAGCCCATATTAGGTTGGTGCTTAATAGATTTATCGCCTAATTGTTTGAGTACTTCAGCGACAGGCATTTCTGCGGTCACACTTGCTTTTTTAGTAGTCACTACTAAAAAAGGGATGACGAATAGGGAAAATAAAAGGTATAAATATTTCATGGTTTGAATTGCGAGTTACGAGTTACGGGTTGCGAGTTCACCAAAATCAATCAACTCAAAAAATAGTTTATGAAAATAAATTTTATCCTGTTAAATCTTGAAAATCAGGTCATCCTGTACCTACAAATTAAAAATTCTAGAAATCGTAAAGCCAAGTCTTACATCTCCATTCCCCCAAGTAGCTTGATTATTAGGAATATAGTCTGTTTCGGAAATACCTCTAGCATTGGTAAAATTGACTTGAAAAACGTGACCACCTGTATCCATTTCAAAACCTACGCCAATAGCCGCTTTTGCATCCGTATCTCCAAGTGGAATAGTTGTATCAACAATCAATCCTAATACCTTTGTCAATTGATATCTAAAGGCACCACCAAAACTAAAAGTCCCATTTTGTTCGTCAAAAGCGACCACATTTCGATGAATGTAAGAAGGGGTAATTTGTAACGAGAATTTATCTGAAAATTTACGGGCAATCAAAAGTTGGCTACCTAAGATAAAACGGTGAGAGAATTTTCTGAAATTATTCAAGATAAACTCACTACTTTCATCTTTTTGTTGGGTAGAAAGTGTCCATAAACCCAAGGCAGTAACAGAAATAGGCGCACCAGAATCGGATTGTTTTAGTAAGCGATACTTAACAGAAGTATTCACTAATTGCGTTAAAGGGCCAGCTCCTTTAGTTCTATGTACCCCAACATTAAGGTCATCTGTGATGCCATAATCTACCCCAATCGCTATATCTTGAGCAGATTCTAAACCATAAAAAGAAGCCCATCCACCTTTTAGATTCCCAAAGCGGTGGCCAATCCTTAAATCCATTTTTCGCTTTTGCAGCGTTTCCACAGATTGTGTATTGATAATACGAGTATCTTTAAAAGTTCTACGCACAAAATCCTGGCTAAAAGATAAGGTAGCAAAACCTAGTAATAATAAAGTGGGTATAAGTCGATTCATTTTTTGATATTGAAAACAATTAAAAAGGGGCGAATACTAATTATTGGACAACAGGTTAACTTAAAAAGGAAGAAAAATTCGTTGCCAATTTGTATAACGGAAACTAAGCATGACCCTTTTGAAAATTGAATAGTTTAAATTGGAAAATTATTGGACTAAAATTCTGGGTAACCTGCTTCAATCCAACAGCTAATAATATCAAATTCTTCTGGTGTCAAATCTTTTGGCCCTGGATTAGTAGGCCAATTAGGTGGCATCCCCAAATCTGGGTCATTTCTAAAATCTACGACAAATCGTTTAAATTCTTGATCAGATAAAAAAGGAGATAAACCAGAAAAATCAACATAATTACCAGGAGCAATAGATCCTGCACTATGACAACCTGAAAAAGCACAATTATTATCAATAATTTGTTTGACTTGTAGGTTATAACTTACCTGTAGCGTATCGCAAAATGCTGGTGGTTCTGGTTCTGGCAATTTATCCGTTGCACAAGAAGTGGACAACGAAAAAAGTCCAATTAGTAATAAAAATAGGGATAAAATAACAGTCTTGGACATCATATAATTTAGGTTTTAAGAATTTTATTTGAGGTAACTATTTTCTATACATTATAAGCATTTAGTGTAAAATACTGC
>CALFWI010000067.1 GCA_937928615.1 uncultured Saprospiraceae bacterium
CCCGAAATAGGATTTGGATAAACGGAAAGCGATAAATCTTGGAGTGGGGTAGTGGTCAAGATCGGAAACTCTCCTGCCTCAGAAAAACGACTCTCTGCGACTTCTTCTACCAAGTTATCTACACAATCTTCAATCATTGCCACAAACTCACTTCCTTCTTCTGCATGAAAACCAACGCCTAAAGTAATGGTTTGCGCTGCCCTAAAATCTACTTTTGCATTAGGTCGAATCGTTCCTTGCGAACTAATTTTCATTCGACTCTTATAAGTTCTGGCAGGAATGGCTGTTTCATTAATATTGGTATCATCTGTACAGTCCATTTGCGTACCTGCACACAAACAATTGATGTCATATTTATCATCGGTGGTATTGGGATTGCCATCATCACAGGCTGCACCTGTATTCGTACACAAAACATCAATTCGACCTCTTTTCAATTGGGTCGATTCATCATCTAAATAGACGACGGTAGCGACGGTATTTTTAATTTGCCAATCGAGATAAGACGCTTCCGCACCTGCTAAAATATCAAAGCAAAGTTGACCAATAGTCGTTTTGGCAGGAGCAGTAGCGATAGTGATGCCATTATTTTCTGTTAATAAATCAATATTAAAAGAAGCCAAACTATCAACAGGATTCGTCACCGTAGCCGTACTATAATTAGCAACAGGCAGACTACTCGAAGAAAAAATAGGATTGGCTAATCTGGCTTTATTATATTGCATGACCAAATTACTAGAGCCTAATTTACCGCCATTTTTAAAGCGCAATTCAATATCCACACAAAGCGTCGAACCTGTTGTTTGTTCATTGGCAAAAGACAATCCATAACGCCCTTCTTGCGCTAGTAGGCAATTACTGATGAATAGAAAAAGAAGTAGGTATTTTATTTTAATCATCTTTGAGATGCGTTTTTTAAATTGAAAATTGAAAATAATAAATCTAAAATTGAAAAGTTGGGACTAGGAATGATGTCTTACTTTTAAATTTTGAATTTTACATTTTACATTTTTAATTAAATCTCTTTAAAACTGCTGTTGCCGAGAATTATTAGCCCGCCAATAAGTGTTTTTATCTGTATCATCGACCAGCCCATCTAAATTTAAATCAGCTTTAGACGTACCATAAATAAAGTCCGTCTCTTTTTCTGGTTTCCAATAACCATTTTTATCAACCGCGTTGATCGTACCATCTCCATTCATATCTCCTGCAAAAAGACACATCACGCCACCAATATTGATTTGAGCTTGTGCGCCATTGGTAAAGATGGCACTATTAGGATCTGAAAAATCAAAAATTGTATTATCATCAAAAGTGATGGCATTGGCAGTCATGACGCCTAAATGATTATAATGTTGAACCGCTACATAATAGTCGCCTCTTGGAATATCATTAAAGAAAACTTTGGCAGCTCCTGAAGCATCGATAATTGTTCCATTGGCTTGTAAGAGGGCAGATTTTGCAGCGATCAAGGTAGTTGGATTGGTGGCATCCCGAAGTTCTACCCGTACCCAATCGACAATAGCGGCATTGTCTACCGCATCAAAAGCGGCATTGTAGGCGGTTTGTAGTCCAGTATAAGGGTCTTTTTCGGGTAGTAAACTATCTGTACTTAAGGTGCTAGTCATGGCGCCATTATTCATCGGGCCTTCTAAGAAAGCTTTCAGCGTAATAGCAGTTCCTTGTGTTGGGTCAACTTGACAATCAGGGCCTGCTTTTAAGGCAGGTAAGATTAAATCTGGTTTGGTATTGATAAAACTATCCGTTTTGAAAGTAGCGGTAATTGCGGAATTATCCGCCCCCATGAAATCTTGTAGAATTGTTCCAAAAACAGTTCGATAATCATATTGTAATTGGGTATTGGGATCAGGCGCATCTTTGACTAAAAATTCATCTGCCAATAATGGATTCGTACCATACACCCCTGCATTTACGGCATTGCCCATCACATACATAGGCCCTAAAGTCCCATGATCTGTTCCATTTCCACCATTCTCTCTATACTTTCTGCCAAACTCAGAAAAGACAACCGTAATGACTTTATCCGCTAAGCCCAAGGCTACCAAATCATCTTGAAAAGCCCTCAATGCTTTTCCAGTCGCTTTTAATAATGGATTTTGCCGATTTATTTGGTCGCCGTGGGTATCCCAGCCCCCTTTTCCTGCGGTAAAAATCTTCGTTTTTGAACCGCCTTTCAATAATCGAGCAATAATTTTTAATTGATTGGCTAAGGATTCGTCATCGTAGGTTGTCATATTTTCTCCTGCGGCAAAAGTATCAGAGACCCGTTGACTATAAACGTTTACCGAATTTTCAATAGCTAGAATATGATTCAGCACGCTGCCTTGATCGGTGGAAGGAACAGTTGAAATCTGAGTGCCTAATAAGGAGTTAACTGCCGAACCAAAACCGTTTACATCAATGCCTTTTAAGGAAGTATGGTAAATAGTATCTGAGCAATAAAGAGATTTTTCAAAAGTACCCATGGAGATACCAAGTGGATCTAAATTATCAGCAAAAGGCGCACCTTCATAAAAAGGAAACCGATTCTCCAAATAATTTGCCATGAAGCCTCGGTCATTATTTTTATAAGTCAGACCATCTCCTCCAAATGCCCATAATTTACCAGAAGCAAAATGCGACCGATTCAAATTGGGATACCCTGCTCCTTGAATAATCGCTAATTTGCCTGTATCATATAAATGTTTAAAATCATCCATGTTAGGATTAATCCCAATTTGCTGTGCATCAGGTAAGTCTGCTTGCAAGGGCAATAAATCTCCTTCTGCAAATTTTATATTAGGTCGATAATCCGAATATAAT
>CALFWI010000068.1 GCA_937928615.1 uncultured Saprospiraceae bacterium
TTTTCATTGACCAAAATATTGATGACTATTAGAAGGTCAAATGGATGAATAAATGGGGAGTAATCACTCCAGAATCTCAGGAGAACGCCCCAACTTAACCAAAGCCCAAGCCGCCAATAGCATAAAAAACAAAGCAGGAAAGCCACCTAAATTAGAAGCCATCTTCACGCCATCAATCCCTGAATTCGTAATCATAATCAAGGAAACGGCGCCAATCGTGATGCCCCAGATAATTTTAATGAATAAAGAAGGTTCTGGGCTATCGGGAGAAATACCTGTGGAACTCAAGCCACTCATAGCAGAGGTATTAGAATCAGAAGCCGTAACGAAGGATAAGAAGATGATAATTAGAAATAAGAAACTGACGATTTGCGGAAAAGGGAGGTCGCCTAAAATGGTAAAAGCGACATTTTCGATGCCTTCATTCTGTAAGAGGGTGTAGATGGGACTGTCTGCTCCAAAATAGTCTAAATGTAAAGAAGTACCACCAAAAATCATCATCCAGATAGCGCTAAAAAGAGCGGGGAAAACTAGGTTGAAATGGATGAATTCTCGAACCGTATAACCAAGGGACAAACGCCCTAAAAATAAGGCGCTAACAGGTGCCCAAGCCAGCCAATTGGCCCAATAAAAAATCGTCCAACTCTCTGACCAGTTATCTTCTGGACTGAGTCCAACATATAAACTTCTCTGAAAAAAGGTTTGAAAAAACTCCCCCATACTTTCTACGCCAATTTTTAAAATAAACAAAGAAGGGCCACAAAGAAAAACAAAAATAGCTAAGCCAATAAAGGCTTTAATATTCCAGTCGGATAATAATTGAATCCCTTTCATTAAGCCACTAATTGCGGACAAAACAAAGGTGGCGACAATGACTAAAGTAATAATCGTTAAGACCAACGTACTGCTTTCTATAGCGTATAAAGTATTCAAACCACCTGCAATCGTTAAAATGCCTGTGCCTAAAGACGAGGCCATTCCTGCGACCAAACTATACAAACAAATAGCATCAATTGTTTTACCAATGTTGCCTTCTACTTGTTGGCCAAAAATAGGGTAGAGCATCGAGCCTAAACTAAAAGGTCGTTTTAAATTATAATAAACCAGCGCAAATAAAAGTCCCGCAGCGGTATAAATGCCATAAGGAATCAAGGTCCAATGCATAAATAAAGTGGACATGGCAAAGCGCATAGATTCGATACTATTCGGTTCAATGCCTAATCCTGCTGGTGGTGCATGTAAGTGATAAAGTGGTTCGGACGTTCCCCAAAAAAGAATACCTGTCGCAATAGTGGTACAAAGCGTAATTGAAAACCAGCGCCATTTGGTCAAGAAAGGTTTAGCATTTTTACCCCCAATGCGCACTTTTGCAATTGGTGAAAAATAAATCCAGACCACAATGCCAAAAAAGGTTAAGGTGCTAATGGAATACAACCAACCAAACTTATCTAGTAAGAAGCTGTTTAAAGCAGTCGCATGTTGAATAAAACCCTCACTATCAATCAAACTATAAGAAACGGAAGCGATTAGAATTAAAAATGGTGGCCAAAAAACGCTGTGTTTTAAATTACGCATGGCCATAAGATGGGAAATAGAATCTAATTGACAAAAGATACTAGTTTAATTCTGCGAACTTAATCTAGTATCAGACAACCTTTATCTAATTTCCTACATCTTCCAACGTTAAATCTCCTTTTTTGCAAACAAGACCTCTATTTTCACGTTTTGTTTTAATTAAAATTAAAAATCAGATAGGTGTATACCTACTTATTAGTTGTCTATATAGCACAGTGTTAGATGAATGTAGATTTTCTAAAAATCTTTTTTTCAAAATACCCTTGAAATAATAATATCTAACCTGCCTGCTGGTAGGCAAGTAACTTTTAACACCCGATTTATTAAATCACCTAAACATTTTATGAAAAAATTATTAACCCTATTCCTGTTTTGTTCGATTGGCTTGACGCTTTTAGCACAGGAAAAAGTAACCATTAGCGGCTATATAACCGATGCCTATAATGGAGAAAGTATTATTGGTGCAACAGTCTTTGTCACGGAAACGGCAAATGGTACAGTTAGCAATGTTTACGGTTTTTATTCCATCACTTTAGAACCTGGCGATTATACGGTCGAATATCGTTTTTTAGGATATGAAACCATTACCAAAGAAGTTCCCTTAACGACCAATCAGCGAATTGATTTAGAATTGAGCGAAGGTGGTGTAGATTTAGTTGAAGTAGTCGTGACGGGCGAACCAGAAGACATTAATGTTTCTGGCGTACAAATGAGTACGCAGAAATTAGACATTAAAACGATTCAAAAATTACCTTCTTTCTTAGGAGAGGTTGATGTTATTAAAAGTATCCAAACCTTGCCCGGTGTTTCGACAGTAGGAGAAGGGGCCAGTGGTTTTAATGTAAGAGGCGGAAGCGTTGGGCAAAGTCTAGTTTTATTGGATGAAGCGCCTGTTTATAATTCTTCGCATTTATTAGGATTTTTCTCTGTTTTTAATCCTGATGCGGTGAAAGATGTCAAATTAATTAAAGGTGGAATACCTGCTCGATATGGTGGGCGAATTGCTTCTATTTTAGATGTGCGAACCAAAGAAGGAAATAATAAAAGATTGGCTATTCAAGGTGGAGTTGGTTCTATTTTTAGTCGATTGGCAGTAGAAGCGCCAATTGTAAAAGATAAAGCCTCTTTTATTATTGCAGGTCGGCGGTCTTATGCGGATGTTTTTGCTAAAGCATTTACGGATGTATTAGATGATGGCGCTGCTTTAAATTTTTGGGATTTAACAATGAAAACCAATTATAATATCAATGCGAAAAATAGAATCTTTGTCTCTGGGTATTTAGGCCGAGACAATTTTAAATTTGATGCCCAACAAGGATTT
>CALFWI010000069.1 GCA_937928615.1 uncultured Saprospiraceae bacterium
TGAAGCCACCTGACCAACTAAAGAATAGCCATATTTAACAGGAAAATTAAAATCACCGCCCATACTAGGAACTCGCATCAATTGATGCATAGAGGAGGGGACTTGTCCCGTAGCAACTAGCTTTTCCGTTCCAGTACTCACCAAAGAATACAAACTTTTGATGATTAACTGATTAGTAGTTGGACTAACTAATTCTTCTGGTCGAAGTTTAGATTGACTAGAGGAAATATGCCAGAGTGCGTGAATTGTCATAAAGGTTGATTGGTGATTTTAAGGTAACGGATTAAGGGTAGTAACAGATTTGACTTGTTAGTTAGCCATCAAAGAAAAATCTTGTCAATGTTAATGGTTTATCTAATGCCTTAATAATGATTGTTAGGGAAGATGAATCCACAAAATTGATGCAATCTAATTTGGTCAGACCATACGCTATCCTGTTAATCCTGCATAATCCTGTCATCCTGTAAAAATCCAGTAAACATCATACTATCACCAAAAGGCAGAAAATTATATTCCTTAAAACTAATAGCTTCTTTAACTGCTGCAATAGTCGGCAAAACAATACTCGCCTTACCCGAACCAAAAATCATCGGTGCAATATGTAATTGCAAGATGTCCACTGCTTTAGAATTGACAAAATTAGAAGTGGTGGTTGCGCCTCCTTCGATATAAACCGAATGAATGCCTAAGGTAAATAATTTAGCAAGAATAGCAAGCGGTTCGATAGATGCTTTAGGGCCGTTTTTGGGCAGTACAATAGATACTAAAGGAGGTTGAACATTTATTTTTTCTTTGCCAAAAACTAGAATTTTCTCATTGGAACAAGCTAATAAACTTTTAAAATCACTATTAGGATTACCGAGTACAATTCTAACAGGATTTTTGCCACTAACATGTCGAACATTTAATTTAGGGTTATCCGCTTCTACCGTCCTACTACCGACTAGGACGCCATCACAAATAGCGCGCATTCGATGTGCATGGGTCAGGTTCTCGGAATTACCAATCCATTTAGAATCTCCTGTACTGGTGGCTATTTTAGCATCCAATGTCTGTGCAAAATGAGTAATAGTGATGGCTCTTTTTAGTTTTTTAGCTTTCAGGGAAAGGAAGCAATAAGGTAAATATTTTTTTAAAAAGAGCAGTTCTACTTCCGTCAATCCGTTTGAATGAAGTAGTTGAACATTACCTACTTCTGTCAAGATAAAAGTGGGAATGGTCGCTTTTATAGGAGGAACAGTATCACAAACAATAAGAATATTTCTTTGAACATCAGAAGGAGACTCATTGATACTTATTATGCTTGTATCCTGATGCATCCAACAATTATGAATAGGTTGATTAAAAGCTTGAACGGCTGCTTTAAGTTTGAGAATGACATTCCAAAGGTTTTCCAATGAGGCAATTGCTAAATTAATGAATTTAAATTTTCGCCAAATTAGGGATTAATTCGATGTTATAGTAAAGCTAGGCCATAAAATCATGCATTTTTTGATAAATTATAGCTATACTTTGACGGAAGCGGCTTTAAATTTATAAAAGAAAGAGAGCGCAAAGGAAGAACCTACCAAAATAGAAGCTAAACAAATGATTGGAAAGTATAAATAAGGAGGCAAAATAAAAGGACTTAATAAGCTAATAAATAGAAAGGCAGCAGCATATTTTCCTATTGGATTTTTGGGAATAGTTAAAGACTGCCAACCTAATCCGTACAATACCAACTCATAACCATAATGGAGGTAGCCAATACCTAGAAACCAAAATGGAACGCCATAATTCAACACTACAATAAAAGCAAGCAATAGCACAAAATAAGCATCCACCGTTTTATCAAATAATGCACCTACAGCACTAGTAGACTTATATTTTCGCGCTAGAAAACCATCTATTCCATCTAAGAGTATAGCCAAACCAAACAACATGAAACTACTCAATGAAGGAATTTGTGTTACAATTAGGGCGGTAATCGAACTAATTATAAACCTTAAAGCAGTTATTTGGTTAGCATAATTACCTGAAAAAAGAGGGCTTTTCTGATTAAACGATTTTTTATAGCTATAAAAAAGGAAAAGAAAGGAAAAGAAAGCAATCAGTAGCAGCCAAAACACCCATTTAGTGGTAAAGGCTAATAGTAACGCAGTGGTCATTACAATTGAATTAAATATTGACCAATTAGACAGGACTCGTTCCAATTATTTTATACTTTTAAGCGAAGTTTTAAATTTACTTTTTTGAGATTAGCGGTGTATCAATAAATCATACACCATTGACCATGCACGGTCAACCGAATAATTAAAAGGCAATGCTAAACAAAAGTCATCTATTTTACGCCATTCTTTGTTGGATATTCTTCTTTTTATT
Source organism: uncultured Saprospiraceae bacterium (assembly GCA_937928615.1). Taxonomy (GTDB): domain Bacteria; phylum Bacteroidota; class Bacteroidia; order Chitinophagales; family Saprospiraceae; genus JAFMDF01. Next base: position 2,362 of record CALFWI010000069.1, read on the forward strand.
GAATAGCTTGCTGTTTTGTCCTGCCTATGTCATAGATTGCCAGTTGCATCCTGCTGAAACAGGGGTTGTAACGGATGCTTGGTGGCAACCATTTTTATTGGGCAATTATAATATATTTTATCAATTATGTGGTGATTTTTTACTTTTATTATTACCTGTTTTATTGTTGAAAAAAGAACATTGGTTAAAAAAAGTCTACTTACCAATTGCTGCTTTCAGCTACCTGTTTTTATTATATTACAACATTTACTTAGAAGGCTATAAAGGGATGTATTCGGTGCACCCCATTTTTGAAAATGATTGGGTCATTATTCAAGAGGTCTTACCCACTTTTTTAAGAGAGATTTCGGTCAAGGGGAGTACCTATTTAGGCGGTTTTTTAGGGTTTTTAGTACTTTCGGTTTTGATTTTTATGGGGATGATTTTTTTACAAAATAAATTCATTCATTTCAGGAAAAAGCCACTGTTTTGGGGGATTGGTCTGGTGGTATTCATTTTAGGGTTTTTGAGTTTACCAGATAGAATAGCAGAAGGAACAGAAAGAATCTTGGAAAAATCGTCGGAAGATAGGGTCGAAACTAGGACGACGGATACGACTTCAATAGCCAATCATACTATGCAAGGAATACATTGGATATATCCCGATATTCAAGTGAGTGCGACCTTAGATAGAGAAGACCATTTAAAACATTTAGGCAAACGTTGGATTTATGATTTTTATAAGCAAAAGCAATTGGTGCAAAAACCAAATATCTTTTTACTATTTGTAGAATCTTACGGTGGGGTAGCAGCTATGTCTGATTATTGCGAAGCACCATATGATTCCTTGACGACGGTATTGTCACAGGAATTAGCTAGCGCAGGTTGGTCTATAGCGTCCAATTATTCTAAATCTACGGTCATTGGTGGGCGTTCTTGGTTGGCGATGACAACGGCAATCATTGGAGCGAGAATAGAAGACCAGATTCAATATAGTGAATTGATTAATAAGAGACAGCGTTATCCGCATATGGTAGATTTTTTCAATCAACAAGGGTATGAAACTTTTCGAGTCTCGTCTATGAAGATTGAAAAAGCAAAAATGGATACGATGAGTATGATGACCATTCCTAATAGGTTTTGGAAATTTGACCATCGTTACTTTTTTCCAGATATTCCTTATACCGGTTATTCCTATGATTTTTATGGTGGGATTCCTGACCAATATACCCTTAGTTGGGCAACTGATGAGCTTTTAACCAAAACAAAAAAGCCTACTTTTTATACAGCTATAACGATGAATTCGCATGGGCCTTGGCATTATAAAATGCCGCCAATCGTTGAGGATTGGCGGACACTTAACGATATTAAAAAACCTTTTGGGGAGGAAGAAATAGGGAAGGATATGCGTATTTTTAGCTATTGGACGGCCATGGAATACCAACTTAAAATGCTGACCCATTACATTAAAAATAAGGGACAAGATAATAGCATTTATATCCTCATTGGTGACCATAATCCTGCTGGACTAGAATATAAATTGTTTAATAAATTTAATAAATGGGCGACCCCCATTCATATTATTAGTAAAGATTCGACTTTTGTCCAATCTTTTCATCAACATGGTTTTACCGAGGGGATGAAAGTAGATACCTCCCAATATACCATTATGCGGCACATGGGGCTTTATTCTTTATTGACTCGGCAGTTATTGGAGAATTATGGGGAGGAAGAAGAAGTTTTGCCTGATTATTTGCCTTGGGGTTTGTAATGGATAAATCCGATAAGAGTAAGTGAAAGGGAAGGTATTTTTTAGTTACCTGTAACAGCACTATCCATTTGCCTTTCGTAAATGTTCAATTTTTCAACTAAGTTCGTTAAACTATACTCGTAAAAAACTCCGTGTTCTCTATGATCTCCGTTCCTCTCCCGATTTGCAATACGGGACAAGCTGTGGTAAAAAAAGAGGCTTTTGAGTACTTACTGCTCTTGGTTCTAAGTTCCTTTTATTCATCACCCATTATTTTCAGCCATTGACCTAAAAAACACCCAAGTTCATCTAGATTTTTTGAGCAACTCCTAGCAATTTTCTTACCTTTGAAACCATGAAAGCACAACTACTAAAACATGCGTGGCTAGAATTTACCCGCTCTCCAGCTTTAACTCGGAATATCGTTCAAACTGTTCTGATTGGTTTTTTTGCTCTTTATTTTATCTTCCTAATGGTAGGTGCAGCGCTTGCCTTAGGTCCGATATTAAAAGATATGCTACCAGAGCAAGATTTGCTGTTGGTGGCAGGAGGTTTATTAGGGTATTATTTTGTGATGGATATACTGATGCGGTATTTCATTCAGAAATTTCCAGCCCTTGCCGTAAAACCTTATTTGCCCTTACCTTTTAAGAAAAGTGGTTTAAGTCATTATGTACTTTTTCGTTCACTGGGAAGTTTTTTCAATCTATTGCCCCTATTTTTTTTAGTGCCCTTCTTTTTTAAAGAAATTTTGCCAGTTTATCCTGACAAAGCCCTCAATTTTGCGCTTTTTTCCATAGGAATGGTTTTGTTCAATAACTACCTTTCTTTAGGCATTAGTAAATATATGTCGGCTCGCAGTAATTGGGCGGGTATCCTTATTATTGGAGTCATGGCGCTTTTTTTCCTAGAGTATAATGGTTATTTTTCGCTGTTTAATTACTTAAAAGATGGAGTCGCTGTAATTTTAGCAAGTCCTATTCTGAGTGGAATTCCTTTACTATTAACAGGAGGTATTTATTTATACTTGCATCGTTTTTTTAAACAAGAACTCTATTTAGAAAAAACACAAAGTCAACAAAATTTATTTGGGGCCAATTTATCGATTGATGGGTTTGACCGTTTTGGAGATGCAGGTAAATTAATGAATTTAGAACTGAAATTGATACTGCGTTCTAAACGAGCAAGGGCTTATTTAATGACGAGTGGTTTATTTGTTTTATATCCACTTTTTTTCGTGTCAATGGAATCAGACTTGATGAGTAATCCCTATCTTTTATTGATGGTTGGCTTATTTTTAACAGGTATGGTGGGCATCAATCATGGTCAAATTTTATTATCTTGGAATAGTTTACATTTTGATTTATTGATGTCGAGAGGGAACACAATTCACGATATCTTTAAAGCGAAATATTATTTTTTAGCCTTGGCTTGTATCCTATTTTTTGTTATCACCATTCCTTATGTTTTTCTTAACCCGAAAATCCTTTTATACTCGGCGGTGATGCTGCTGTATAATTTAGCATTCTCTTTGTTTAGTTATCTATTTTTAGCGAGTTATACTGCGTTAAGGGTAGACCCCAATGAAGGAGGAGCAATGAGTTTTGATGGTTTTGGCATTGCGCATTACCTCATCATGTTTCCAATTATGGGCTTGCCTTTTTTATTGTATTTAGGTGGGTCAACATTTGGTGGAGAAACGGGTGGGCTTTTAGCTATAGTACTACCAAGTATCTTGATGCTTATTTTCTATAAAAGCTTACTGAATAGTGTTGTCAATAATTTTAGAACGCATCGACATAAAATTGCTGCGGCATTCCGAAAAGGGTAATCATTCATTAGCGAAGTGCATAGGGCGAAGGGCAGGGGGAAACCTAGCCCTTTGCCCCATGCCCTCCGCCAAAAACCATTAATATGATAGAAATAAATAATTTAAGAAAGTTATATAAAAGAGTCGAAGTTTTAAATATCCCAGAACTGAAGTTTGAGAAAGGAGAAATTATTGGGATTGTCGGGAATAACGGGGCAGGAAAAACGACTTTATTTAGTTGTATTTTAGATTTAATACAAGCAAGTGCGGGTAGCGTTAGTTCGAAAGGAAAGGATGTTAGTCAAACCGAAGATTGGAAAAAATATACTGCTGCTTTCTTAGATGAAGGATTTTTAATTGGCTTTTTAAAACCAGAAGAGTACTTTGAATTTGTAGGTAAACTGCATAATCTTTCCCCTTCTACTACTATGGAATTTGTGCAACAATTTGAGACGATTTTTAATGGAGAAATTTTAGGGAAGAAAAAATATATTCGAGACCTTTCCAAAGGGAATCAGAAAAAAGTAGGCTTGATTTCTGCTTTAATTGGTGACCCTGAAGTAGTGATTTGGGATGAACCTTTTTCTAATCTAGACCCATCCACTCAGTTGAGAATTCGAGGCTTAATAAGCGATTATAGCGCCAACAAAACTTTTCTAATTAGTAGTCACGATTTGGACCATATTGCCGAAGTTTGTACGCGGATTATTATTCTAGACCATGGCAAATTAGTCAAAGATGTACAACGGTCAGAAATCAGTAAGGAAGCCTTGGTTGCGTTTTTTACACCAGTATAGTATAGGTAAACTTCAGTTCATCGAAGTTTTTACGGTGAACTGAAGTTCACCTCTACTTTTATTAGCATGGTGGGTAGAATAGTATTTCTTTATTTTCGTGACTTTAAACTAAAAGAACGGTCTATAATTTATAAATTGCACCTTTCAAAACAAACAAAACAGTTAAAGTGGACGAACCAATAATACCACAACTTCCTAAACCTAAATTACCCCGTTATCTTCAAATCTTTATATTGATTGCCAAATTGATTGGTTATTTTCTAGTATCAGGGATTTTATGCGGTTTATTGGGCTATGGCATGAGTTCATTAACGCCCGACTTAAATCCAGAAGATTTACAATTGGGTAGTTTAAATGATTGGCGGTCGATGATTCCCTTATACTTTGGAATGACGATTGGAGCGGTATTAGCCACTTGGTTTTTTCGAACGGCTGTAGACCGGCAATCCTTTCAAACAGTTGGTTTTGTCGGCAGAAATATTCCTTTCCAACTACTTAAAGGTGGAGCTTGGGCAATCGGTATCCAAACAATCGCTTTTTTAATATTATATAGTACGGGAGCTATTTCGGCAGAAGCAGGTGGCGTCGAATGGGGGAATTTAGTAGGGTTTTTAGGTTTGTTTCTATTAATTTCCATTTATGAAGAAGTCGTTTTTAGAGGGTATATTACTTCTCTATTAGCCGAAAATATGCATTTCTTACCTGCTTTAATTATCTCTTCTTTATTATTCGCTGCGGTACATATTGGCAATGCCGATTTTACTTGGATGGGGTTTGGAAGTATCTTTTTTGGAGGGTATTTATTGGGGATACTATATTTAAAATACCAGAACTTATACTTACCCATTGGGATGCATTGGTTTTGGAATTATTACCATGGTAATATTTTAGGGTTTGATGTCAGTGGCTTAGATGTGCCTGCTGTTTTAAAACTGCAAATGAATGGAGCTGATTGGTTGACAGGCGGCGAATTCGGCTTAGAAGGGTCTGTAATTACGGTTGTTTTATTGTTTTTAGTGGCTAGTTATACAACTTTTAAATGGCATGCTGATTTAGTCAGCAAGACAGTCCTCAGAACTGTTTAAGTCTAGTATACGTCTGAATTCACTGTGCTACTGCGAGTTATTATCTACGATTTCCAATAATTTAAGCTGTTTCCCATCTTCCACATAAACCGTCGGTGTGGTACCAATCTTTCCAACTTGCCCATACACACAAATCTGTTGATTGAGGTAAGCGGTAGCAGGATTATTCGGAAAATTGATTAAGTTAGCTTTATTGATAAAAACGTTGAAAATTTCATTGGGATAAGCCTTGTCTAGATTAAACATCACATTGCCTTTTCGAGTCGTTCTAGCTCGAACCACTGTCCCGCAAATATGCACTGGTTTATTATGATTGGCCTGCCTTTTACCAATAATGGTATTAAAGTGTTTCTTGGGTAAACTGGCAAAATCCAATGGTTCAACATCACCCAACGCAACAGAATTAAACCAATCTTT
>CALFWI010000070.1 GCA_937928615.1 uncultured Saprospiraceae bacterium
AATAGCCTAAGCCTGCGCCTAAAAAGACCCTAGGAAAAAAGCCTTGAAATTGAAAGTGAATAAAACTAAAAATCAAAGCCGTCAGCCAAATAGCGACATGCGGATTTTTAGTGCCTTTTTCTATATTTTGTTGGACAATCCCTCGAAACAACAATTCTTCGCCAATCGCAGGTAATAGGGCAATCGTAAATAAATTAAAGAGTAATTCGGAGGGCGCATTGACGAAAAGGAGTTGTTCAATGGTGTTATTAATTAAATTTTCTTGGTCGATGGCCCATTGAGGAATGGGCAATTGTTTATTCAGCGAAAAAATAAATTGGACTAAGGGAAAAGCTATTAATAATAAGGCAGCACCTGCCAGACTAGGCATTAATTTTGGCGCTTGCTGCAAGTTGATAGCTTGCCGCCAATTTTTTTTATACGTCATCCAAAGGAAAGCCAAAGAGGGGAGAATAAACGTACAGCTATGACTAATGCATAAGGCTATTTTGATGAAAATTTTCTCTTTGTTCGTTGCATTTTCGGTTAATCCTTTTACCGTTTCCATATAATCCATGCCCATGACCTGCCCTAAAAATTGGACCAATAAGCCTGCCATAAAAGTACCGAGCAATGCCAAAAATAAAATTAAGACCAAGCGCATAAAAATAGCGTGACGGGAATTATCGTCAGGAGATATTTGGAAAGTATCCATTAAAAAATGGTTTAAATGTTATCCTTTGTTGATGGTTGATAACTAATAACTGACAACCGACAACTGATTAGAAAAATAATTACATTAAAAGTATAATATTTCTACCCGAATCAAGACATTTCTTTGAGATTTGACTAGCATTTAAGGCTATTATCCTTTAAATTTGTACGGTCTGGGTCAATCCAAATTCAACATACACTTACAAGCCCAAAGCTGTGAATAAAAAACACGAGTCCTTAGAGAATTACTTAGAGCGGTTAGAGCGAGAGGCTACTAATGAACTGCAAGAATTTGTAGAATTACATCCGTCGTATTATACGACGGACCATTTATTAGATTTGCGCCGACAATGGTTGAGTGAAATGCAATTGTTTCGACAAATGCAAAAAATGAACTTGACAATTGGTGCTTGTGCGCCTATTTGGTTAGGGGTAGGTATTTTATTTGCCACCTTAGACATGCAAATTTTAACCGTTATTTCCTTCTGTTTATTCTCCGTATTTTTATTTACTTTCCTAGTTGCTTCCTTTGTCGTCAAAAAGAAATTCAAAAGTCGAGGTTATTTAGAATACATTGGTGATTTATTAAAAGATGAATTGCAATTAAGAGGTATTCGAGTACAGAAATTTGATTATAAAAAGAATGGTTGAGTGCGTTGCACGGTTAACGGAGGTACGGTACAACACGGTTTCCTACTACTATAATCCTGCTCTTTGATGATGAAAACTTCCTTAAATTGGAATATCTTTCCTAATTTCCTTTTAATTTCCCTTTTTGACCCTATTTTTGTAAAAAGCTACTATTTCATGGTAAGCATTAGGTTTTTAGCTTAAAAAATTGGTTTATTGTTTTATTGATATGTTATTGGAGGACAGTAACTTAGGTTAGATAGTCAACTACTTACTACTGGACAAAAGATGTCAGAAGTCAGATTGGACACAAGTAAATTCTTGATTATCAGGATTTTAATCCTGAATTATCTGACTTCTGACAGTTTATGTAATAAATGGTCTGACATCTGACTTCTATTCAAATTATCAATTTTCTTTCTGACTATCTAAAAAATGAATACAACGGATAATTAAAGGACAACGGATTTATTAACTTATTTGCTGACGCTCTAGTTTTATTCGACCTAAACAATATAACCATATAACCATGAAACAGTGCGTACTACATCTACACAAAACAATCAATAGGCAATGAGTCAAGAACAATTTTTACAAGACATCGAAAAAGGATATACGTTTGAAGGGAAATCCATCACTTTGGGAGCGGCTATGCTCGATGGCGTTACCCAGAAAAACGCCTTGGTCAAATTACCTTTGAGTACTTTAAATCGACATGGATTAATTGCGGGCGCTACAGGTTCAGGAAAAACAAAGACCTTACAAATTCTGGCAGAACAATTATCTGCTAATAGTGTGCCTGTTTTATTGATGGATGTCAAAGGCGATTTAAGTGGAATAGGGGTAGCGAGTGAAGGGCATGCAAAAATTGACGAACGACATACAGCCATTGGTTTTCCTTTTAAGGCAGCTAATAGTCCGATTGAATTTTTATCGATTTCAGAGGAGCCTGGGGCTAGATTAAGAGCTACGGTGACCGAATTTGGACCAGTTTTATTTTCCAAAATACTAGCATTAAATGCAACGCAGAGCAGCATCGTTTCCGTTATTTTTAAGTATTGTGATGATAAAGGGTTGCCATTATTGGATTTGAAGGATATGAAAAAGACGTTAACCTATGTAATGGATGAGGGCAAAGAAGCGTTTCAGGATTCATATGGTAGCATGTCTTCTGCTTCTATTGGGGCAATTATGCGAAAGATTATAGAATTGGAACAGCAAGGAGCCGAACAATTTTTTGGAGAACGGTCTTTTGAGGTAGATGATTTGTGTCGATTAGATGAAAATGGAAAAGGCATAGTGGCGATTATCCGTTTGACGGATATACAAGATAGGCCAAAGCTGTTTTCGACTTTTATGTTACAAATATTAGCGGAAATTTATGCGACTTTCCCAGAAGAAGGGGATGTAGAACAACCGAAATTAGCTATTTTTATAGACGAGGCACATTTAGTATTCAATAAAGCGTCGGATGCTTTGATGGACCAAATTGAGTCGATTATTAAATTAATTCGGTCAAAAGGGGTGGGCATCTTTTTCGTTACCCAAAATCCAGCAGATGTTCCTGACGCTGTATTGGGGCAACTGGGGTTGAAAATTCAGCATGCTTTAAGAGCTTTTACTGCGAAGGACAGAAAAGCCATTAAACTAGCCGCACAAAATTATCCACTTACCGAGCACTATAAAGTCGAGAAGCTATTAACAGAACTGGGAATTGGAGAAGCTTTGGTGACTGTTTTGAATGAAAAAGGGATTCCGACCCCATTAGCACATACGATGCTAAGAGCGCCACAATCTCGGATGGATGTATTATCGGAAATGGAAATTAGTGGGATTTTAGGCAAATCCAGATTGATTAAAAAGTACAATGAAGTGATTGATAGAGAAAGTGCTTACGAAATATTGAATGAAAAAATCGAGGAATATCAGCAAGAGGAGCATCAAGCAGAGTTGAAAAAGCAGCAGGAAAAAGCCAAGAAATCTAGTTCTAGAGGGAGAAGGAGAACAGAAAAATCTACTTTTGAAAAAATAGTTAATAATACCACGACTCGGCAAATTGGCAGAACCGTAGCTAGAGAATTAACTAGAGGGTTATTAGGCGTTTTAGGCATTAAAACAACTCGCCGAAGAAGTCGAAAGTCTAGTTGGTTTTAACAGCGAAATGAGTGAAATATACATTGCTATCGGACGGCGTAGCCATCCGACAGCAATGTATTTATACGGGTCTTTGACAATTTTTGCACAAGTTCAATCCTTTCAGGATTGTGAGACTCGAATCTGCCAGCATTCTCCGCATTTCATACGG
>CALFWI010000071.1 GCA_937928615.1 uncultured Saprospiraceae bacterium
AGTTGCTGCCATTAAGATAACTCCTTTGTCTGTACTAAAACCATCCATTTCTACTAATAGTTGGTTCAAGGTGTTTTCTCGCTCATCATTACCGCCTTGCATAGCCCCTTTTCCTCTTGCTCGACCGATGGCATCAATTTCATCAATAAAAACAATACAAGGTGCTTTTTCTCTTGCTTGCTTAAATAAATCTCTTCCTCTAGCGGCACCAACCCCCACAAACATTTCTACAAAATCGGAACCAGAGATAGAAAAGAAAGGAACACCTGCTTCTCCTGCTACTGCTTTGGCTAATAATGTTTTACCAGTTCCTGGAGGGCCAATTAATAGGACGCCTTTAGGAATTTTTCCACCTAAGGCGGTATATTTTTTAGGATTTTGTAGAAAATCTACGACTTCCATAACTTCCACTTTCGCCTCATCCAAACCTGCTACATCTTGAAAAGTAACATTCACCTTGGCATTTTGGTCAAACAGCGTTGCTTTGGATTTTCCGATATTAAAGATTTGAGAACCTGGTCCACCTGCACCGCCACCAACTCTTCTCATAATAAAAATCCACAATGCCACAATGATTAAAATTGGGAAAACCCAGCCTAATAGTGGCGTTAACCAATCTTTTTGCTCTTCGTAATAAATTTGGAATCGCTCATCGGCTGGTAAGGATTGTTTCAATTCATCCAAATCTGTCTTAAATGCTTCGGGGATACCAATATTAAAGATATAATGTGGCCGAACGCCCAATTTACTTTGAGAGGCATCGTCGTATTTGCCTGAAGCTAGTCTATCTGACTTAAGATGTACATAAGCATATTTTAAATTAACCACTTCTACTTTTTCCACAGCCCCATCTTTTGCCATGTCTTGAAATCTATCCCAACTAATTTGGGGATTACTAGTATTCGAGACATTGAATAACTGTAGCGCAATTAGAAAAAGCGCTATGATGCCATAAATCCAATAAGAATTGAATTTTGGTCCAGTTGGCTTATCCATATTATTGTCTGGCTTGTTTCTTTCTTCCATTATCTGTTATTAATAAAACTATCGCATGAACTTAAATAGTAGGATTTTCAACTACCTTTAGCTTCATCGTTTATGCATTCATCTACTATAACCTGCTAAGATGAATATTAGATTAGTGTTTTTTACATAAAATCGACTAGTCAACTAAAACTATCGTCCTAGAGACTAGCATACTCGGTAAAAGAAGCATCACTCCAAAGGTTTTCTAAGTCATAGAAAGCTCTTTTCTCTGGATGAAAGACATGTACCACGACATTGAAATAGTCCATCAATGCCCAAAGTCCCTCTTGCACCCCTTCTGCATGGGAAGGTAAAATCCCTATTTCTTCTTTTACTCTTTTTCGAATATTATCAGCTATAGATTTTACTTGGGTGTTTGACTCTCCCTCACAAATAATGAAAAAATCAGTCGGTGTGGAACCTAAACTGCGTAAATCGAGCTTTACAATTTTTTTTCCTTTGATGTCTTGAATACTATCTACGATTAAATCGTTGAAAGCCTCTATAGATACTATTTCGTTAGTTAATTGCTGTTGATTCAAATTTTACCTCAAAATTTATTAAGTAATTAAAAAAAAAACCTTTTCTAAAGTAGAAAGTTAAAAATATCTTTTTAAGATTACTAAGATGAATAAAAATGGAAAATGCAAATATCAATTGGTAAAAATACGAAATTTTTACACGACCTTACACCATATTTCCCGCTAGCCCTATTTTATTTCAAATTATTTCACTTTTACAACTAAATCTGCCTTGAAATGTTAGATTTTTGTGCTCCTAAGTTGATAGGAAATACTTCTATAACCAATAAAGTAGCTGCTTGTTGTCTACTGAATGTAATAAAATAGTCTAATTTGATTAAATCCATTAACACCTTATTTGTAGGAAAGGTTCTCCATGAATTTGAAGCATTGGCTTCAACGAATCAATTTGCTACAAAATTATTAAAGGAATCCTCTCCTGCTGAGGGAACGGTCATTATTACGCATGACCAATACGCTGGTAAAGGGCAGGCTACTAATAAATGGGAAAGTGCGCCCCATAAAAACCTAACTTTTACCACTATTTTATACCCTAAATTTTTACCAGCAAGAAAGCAGTTTTTACTGAACCAAGTCATCTCTTTAAGTGTTTTTGACACTTTACGAAAATATATTGATGAAGGTTTATCTATTAAATGGCCGAATGATATTTATGTTTTTGATAAAAAAATAACAGGAATTTTAATCCAAAATAGCCTACAAGGCAGCACTTTACAATCCGCTATCATTGGTATTGGCCTAAATGTAAACCAAAAACAATTTATAAGTGATGCGCCTAATCCAACTTCAATGGCATTGGAAACAGGTAAGACTTTGGATTTGGAAATGGTATTCACTACTTTTTGTCAACAATTAGAACAGCATTACCTTCAACTAAAAGCCAACCAAATCCAACAAATTCAAGAACGATATTTGAATCATTTATTTCGATTTAACGAATCGGCTTTTTATCGAAGATTGGATGGTACTATTTTTAAAGGACAAATTAAAGGCGTGACGGAGATCGGGAAATTGATTATTAAAACAGAACATGAAGAAGAGACATTTGCTTTTAAAGAGGTGAAGTATGTTTTATAATGATGAAATAGGAATGATAAATGATGAAGGGATGAATGCCGAAACCTTTAAGATATTTTGGCAGACTAAATATCCAGAAGCCTATCCAGTTGGACATGAGTTAAAATGGACTTATCCTAATAGATGGTTTAGAATACATAGTCTTCCTGAGTCAAAAAGATATGCGGAGTCAGAAAAAGAATATCAGATACTTTTAAAGAGACAAAATGAACTGATTTCCGATTTAGTTGAAAAAAAAGCAACACTGATTCTATTATTCCCTTTATATGGTCAAGATGATTGGACGATTGATAATTATGGAAAAATAATTGATTACAAGAAGTTCCTTAGAGTTGATACTATCAATTTAGGTGCATTAAGGCCAGATATTTATGAGGAAGAAGCTTCCTGTGATATTTTTGTCCGTGTAGTAAGCTGGGAACCTAATAAATTTGATGCCATTTTAAAGTTAATTGCAGATGATGAAATTAAAATGATGTTCATTTGCCCAGAAAAAAACTTGATTATTACCCCTTATGATGGTGGTGTAGATATCATAATGGAAACGAGCCAACTTAGAGATGAAATGAAGGCAAAATATCATAAATGGCTATCAAAACATCCTGAAGGATTATAAAAAATTAAAATAAATAATGAACGTAAATATTGTAACCATAGGCGACGAAATTCTAATAGGTCAAATTATTGATACCAATTCCGCTTGGATGGGACAGCAGCTTAATTTAGTAGGCGCAAAAGTTTCTGCTATCCACTCGGTAAGTGATACCAAAGAAGGGATTATTAATGCCTTAGAAATAGGCTTAAAACAAGCAGATGTCATTTTACTAACAGGTGGTTTAGGGCCAACAAAAGACGACATTACAAAAAAGACTATTACTGATTATTTTGACACAAAAATGGTGTTTCACGAACCCACTTGGGAACGCATTCAAGGGATGTTTAAGCGATGGGGACGAAGTACAACGCCTGCTCATAAGGAACAATGTTTTATGCCAGCCAATGCACAGATTTTATTTAATAAAGCAGGGACTGCTCCAGGAATGTGGTTTGAAATAGATGGAAAAATCGTGGTGTCTATGCCAGGAGTCCCTTATGAGATGAAGTATTTAATGGAACATGAAGTGATTCCAAAACTAGTGGATCATTTCCCCGGTAAACCAATTGCTCATCGAACGATACGAACCGTAGGAGAAGGAGAATCTAGAATTGCGGCAAGATTGGAAACGATAGAAAATAGTTTACCCGATTTTGTAAAGTTGGCTTATTTACCAAACTTGGGTAATGTGAGACTTCGCTTATCTGCTATTGCTGAAAATGGAGAAGACATCGAAGGTATTTTAGCCGAAAAGGCAGCAGCAATTGAAGCCGAAATACCTGAACTAATTTATGGCTATGGTACCCAAACGTTAGAAGCGGCAGTTGGTCAGTTATTATTAGAACGAGGGCTAACTTTAGCTACGGCTGAAAGCTGTACTGGGGGACTTTTAGCACATAAGATTACTCAGATACCGGGTTGTTCGGCTTATTATAAAGGAAGTGTCGTTGCTTATGCTTATGAAGCGAAAACTAAAGAATTAGGCGTAAAACAGGAAACCTTAGTGCAATTTGGTGCGGTCAGTGAAGAAACGGTAAAAGAAATGGTTACGGGCGTTTTGAGCGCCATGAATACCGATGTTGGTATTGCTATCTCAGGAATTGCAGGGCCGGGAGGAGGCACACCAGATAAACCAGTTGGAACAATTTGGTTAGCGGTGGGCAGTAAGGATTATACTGTGACTAGAAAACTACAAATTGGAAAAGATAGACTGCGAAATATTCAATACACCGCTATTCAAGGTTTAAATATGATTCGGCAATTTGTGAATAAATATTATCCTGTGAAAGTTACATTGGATTAGCCCTTTTAAAATACTAATTTTGCAAAAGACTTTTATACGAAATCAGGTCAAATTAATCTAAGAACTAGACCTCTACAATATCAAATAACATGGCTCAAGTAGAATTAGTTATGCCCAAAATGGGTGAAAGTATCATGGAGGCAACCATTATTAAATGGGTGAAAAATGTCGGGGATACTATAGAAATGGATGAGACCATTTTAGAAATTGCCACGGATAAAGTAGATTCTGAAGTACCTTCTCCAGTTGGTGGTACGGTTGCTAAAATACTTTTTGATGAAGACGATACAGTAGCTGTGGGGCAAGTAATTGCATTGATTGCTACGGAGGGAGAAGAATTGATGCCCGAAGCTGCTGTGCCTGATACCAAAAAAAATGGGCAACATTCTGATGAAGCAGAAATCGCTACTGTAGCAGAAGTTTTAGCTAATAGCCTAACTGCTGAAGTAGAAAAAGTTGCTCGACCAATAATTACTAGTGATAAATTTTATTCTCCCTTAGTTAGAAATATTGCACAGAAAGAAAATATCTCTCTGGAAGAATTAGATAAAATTTCAGGTACAGGATTGAATGATAGAGTGACTAAAAAAGATATTTTAAAGCATATCAAAACTAGAGGTAAGCAAATAATTACGGCGATTGCCGCGCCAACTGTACCTTCTCCAATAATTGTTCCTACTCCAAAAAATAAACCTGCTGCTGCCAGTTCATCTGTTTCAGGAGCGGTAGAAATTATAGAAATGGATAGGATGCGTCGATTGATTGCTGATCACATGGTGATGTCTAAGCGAGTTTCTCCACACGTTACCTCTTTTGTGGAAGTAGATGTAACAGAGATTGTCAATTGGCGAAATAAAATTAAGGAAGCCTACCAAGAAAAATATAAAGAAAAGATTACTTATACGCCTATTTTTATTGAAGCAGTTGCGAAAGCCATTAAAGATTTTCCGCTCGTAAATGTGTCCGTAGATGGGCAACAAATTATTGTCAAAAAAGATATTAATATTGGAATGGCTGCTGCTTTACCCAGTGGAAATTTAATTGTGCCTGTTATTAAAAATGCAGACCATTTAAATTTAGTTGGTTTGAGTAAAAAAGTGAATGATTTAGCCGTAAGGGCTAGGAATAATCAATTGAAACCAGTTGATACTCAAAATGGCACATTTACGCTTACTAATTTAGGAACTTTTGGAAATATTATGGGCATCCCTATTATTAATCAACCACAAGTAGCTATTTTAGCAACGGGTAGTATTAAAAAGAAACCCGCTGTTTTAGAAACTAAATTTGGCGATGTTATTGCAGTAAGACAAATGATGTTTCTATCACTTTCTTATGACCATCGAGTAGTTGATGGTATGCTAGGTGGTTCTTTTTTACGTAGAATTGGGGATTATTTGGAAGGTTTTGATGCTACACAAGTTATTTAAACTATTGGTTCTTTGATAATTTTTGCATTGCTATCAATCACGAAGTGATTAAACTATAATAACTCCGTATGAAATGCGGAGAATGCTGGCAGATTCGAGTCTCACAATCCTGAAAGGATTGAACTTGTGCAAAAATTGTCAAAGACCCAAACTATTAGGACTGACGGTGTCACTTGTATAAAAAATTAGTGTAGTGTGCAGTTGAATGTTTTCTGACTTCTGATATCTAGAAACCATCAATTATTTAGTTGACACGCTAATTATCGTTAAGATAACTGAGACTAATTGATTTATGTATCAAATACTTTTATCTATGTAAAGTTTTTCTTATCTTTATTGAAATTTTATATAAAGCAGGAACGTTTTCATTCTTAATCAATGGAAACGTTCCTGCTTTTATAATTAATAGCAGCGGATTTAAAAAATAAATTGACAAGAATCTTTAATACTTCTACCCTTAATTAGGAGAAGTATCTAAATCACTTTTCTACCATAAAAATAATCGGATAAAGAAGTTGATGACCACTTTTTTACACTTCGTTCTAAAAGCTTCCTTTTTAATTTAGATTTTTTAGATATCGAACCGAGAAGATTTTTATTCCATAATATGTGCTGGAATAAACGCTAGAAAAGTCTCTTTTAACTAAAATAATTTACGAATAATAGCAAGAATATTCGTAGTTCGTAAATTAAAATGAATTAATCATAAATTATATTTATTATGGCAAATTACACCTATCTATCACAAGAAGGCTACGATAAATTAGTGGCCGAATTAGAAGTATTGAAAACTACTGGTAGACAAGAAGCGGCAGCAGCTATTGGAGAAGCTAGAGAAAAAGGAGATCTTTCTGAAAATGCAGAATATGATGCGGCTAAAGACGCACAGGGATTATTAGAGATGAAGATTAATGAATTGGAAAAAGTCATGGCGAATGCACGAGTTTTAGATGAAAATGAAATAGATACTTCTTCGGTTTGTGTTTTTACTAAAGTGAAAATTAAAAACGTTAAAAACGGAAAAGAAGTCACTTATAAATTAGTATCTGAATCAGAAGCAAATATTAAAGCTAAAAAAATCTCCGTTAACTCGCCTGTAGGAAAGGGCTTATTGGGGAAGAAAGTTGGCGAAATCGCTACGGTTGTAACGCCTAGAGGTAATATTGATTTTGAAGTATTGGATATTTCTATTTAAAAAAGTAAGTTCTCAATGTAGCTTCTGACGAAATGTGCATTGAGAACTTGCAATCTGATTTCGTGACTGTTCGGTTAACTGTGTTTGCACAAAAAATTAGGTTTGAAAATCAAAGGATTAACTGCTTACTGCCACTGTTTACTGTCCTGACTTCCTAATCTGGGGCGTATGCCGCTCTTCAAACAATAAAATAATGGCAAGTATTTTTTCAAGAATTGTAGCTGGCGAAATTCCTTCTTATAAAATTGCGGAGACGGAAGATTTTTATGCTTTCCTAGATATCTTTCCAGTCGCAAAAGGGCACACATTGGTGATTCCTAAAAAAGAAGTAGATTATTATTTCGATTTAGAGGATGAATTGATTGCAGGCATGAATGTTTTTGCAAAGAAAATTGCTGTTGCTATTAAAAAGGCCATTCCTTGTGAACGAATTGGTACAACAGTCATAGGCTTAGAAGTACCTCATGCACATCTACACTTGATTCCCATTAATGCTATTGGAGATATGAATTTTGCTAAGAAAATGAAATTGTCGAAGGAAGAATTTTTGGAAATTAGCGCAAGTATTATTGCTAATTTAGAAGATTAGTGTTTGAGAGAAAGTGCTTCCAGAATTCTAAGTTTTGGAAGGAGACGGTCCCGTTAACTGTGTTTGCACAAAATTTCAGATTTAAAAATCAAGGGCTTAACTGCCTACTGCCACTATTTACTGCCTACTGTCTTTGGAAGTGCTAAACTTGCATATTAACGGTTTACTTTTTCTTTACCCGATTTGGATTATTATCCAGAAATCCTTTCCAACCACTATATTGCCCACGTTTTCCAAGTACACTTGTTGATTGGTAATAATGACAAACTGCTGCTGCTAAAGCATCTGTAGCATCTAAAGATAGCTGTGTTAATTTTTGATTTAGAATAGATTCTAGCATAGCAGCAACTTGTTCTTTAGACGAATTTCCACTTCCCGTAACGGATTGTTTTATTTTTTTTGGCGCATATTCAGTCATTTCTACGCCTTTAGTAATAGCGGCTGCAATCGCTACGCCTTGTGCTCTTCCCAATTTTAACATTGACTGTACATTCTTACCAAAAAAAGGTGCTTCAATCGCCATCTCCTTAGGTTGATATTGTTCAATTAATTGTTGAATCCGCTCGAATATACTTTTTAATTTAAGTTGGTGGCTTTCTAAGTGACTGAGTTTTAAAACACCGTGTTGAACTAAATACAACTTTTTCTTTCTGACTTCAATAATGGCATAGCCTAATATATTGGTGCCTGGGTCTATACCTAATAATTTATACGTATCTGCGGAGTGTTGCATGAATGAGCTACTGAGGCGATGAGAAGAATGAGGTAATGAGAAGAGAATGAGTTAATGAGAAATGATGGATTACCTGATTAACTCATTCGACTTATCAACTCAGTATCTTATAATTAGAAACTAAATCCAATAGAAAATTGTAAAGAGATATTTCGGTCTTTATCTGTGCGAGTAATGAAATTACCACTGCCATCTAATTCGACTTTTGATACATCGTAATTATCTTTTGTGACATCTGATAAGCCATAATTAAATCTTCCTCCAAGAAAAAGTCCTTGATTCCAATAATAATAAGCGCCTACATTTACGCCAAAATCAATGGTATTAAAGTAATTTCCTCTATCTTCTGGAAACTGATAATAAGCTTGCAAAATTCTAGGAATATTATTAGGTGTACCATCTACATTGATACTGGTTGTTCCTAATCCAAAATCGACTTCTCCTGGATTATCTTTTCTGTATTTGTAATCTAAGGTCGCAATAAAATTATCAATAGGACTACCTGCTTGTGACCGACCGTCACTAAAACCTAATTCTCCGGTAGCGGTAGAAGCAATTAGGAAACCAATATTCACTCCTCCTTCTATTTCAAATTTTCCAAATTTCCCATATACTAATACTGGAATATCAAGATAGGAATTAGAAATATTTAAATTAATTCGTTGATTTCCAGTTAAGTTTAAAGTTGACCCTGTTTCAGTAGGAAGTATTTGATAACCTGGACCATTAAAACTATAAGCTGTTCCTTTTTGCGAATAGAGTAATTCCCATTTTACACCTACTAAATCTGTTAACCAGTAACGAAAGAGGGCGCCTACAAAAAAACCATTGGCATTATCGTTTGCTTCTAATGTAGTGCCTCCACTCGTTTCGGAAGGACCATCTATTTTAGATAAACTCAAGCCAGATTTAAAACCATAGGTTAAAGTTTGAGCCTGACCGACTACATTTTGTACATTAAAAAAACTAACAACAAGGAAAGCAAGAACTAATCTTTTCATAATCAGTATTTGGTAAATAGTTATAAGTAGGGTGCTACCTCTTCCAAACGAAAAAACAGGGATGGTAGTTTTGTTTAAGCCCAAAATGTTTTTAAGCAATTTTTGAAAAGGTTTAATTCTTTTACAAACGTACTCAAAATAAAAAAGCTGCCCCATTTCTGGAGCAGCTTTTTTATATATAAGGTAAAGAATAATGGTTACTATTCTAATCGGAATTTAACAGGAAGGTTAAATTGAACCCTTACAGATTTTCCTCTCTGCTTTCCTGGTGTCCATTTTTTCCCTTTTGTATTCATTAAATTCACAACTCTTAGAGCTTCAGCACCACATTGTGCGCCAATATCTCGAACAGTTCTAGCATCTTTGATTGTACCATCCTTTTCTACAACGAATTGGATTACTACAGTACCTTCAACACCATTTTCTCTGGCGATTGCTGGATATTTGATGTTTTTGTAAATAAACTCCAACATCTTTTTATCCGCACAAGCTTTTTTAGCTTTCGCATCACCTGCTTCGTTTTCACAACCTGGGAAACGAGGCATTTGTTCCACTACCTTAAAAATTTCTTCTACCTCAGGCTCTGGTGGTGGAGGTGGCGGAGGAGGTGGTGGTGGTGGTGCTTCAGGTTTTGGTGGAGGTGGAGGAGTTTCCTCTTCTTCATCCAAAGTCTGATCTTCGAAGACAGGTTCGTCTTCTTCTTCAATTTCTTCTTCCGGAACCTCTTCAATTACTGGAGGTGGCGGAGGAGGTGGCGGTGGTGGAGGTTCAGCCGTTCTTGGTGGCTCGACCTCGAAGTCTTCAGGAATCTCCAATGCATCATCTGGAATCTCTACAACTTCGTCATAAGACGTCCAGTTAAATGCAAGTACGGTTGTTAGAAGTGCTAAAGCCAAGCCAGCATTCCAAATTGGCCCACTCATCTTGAATGCGTTTGCCTCTGGATACTTGTTTCGTGCCGTTAAAGGCACATGACCTGCTTCTTTATACTTCTCAGTAAGACTCCCTTCTTCCTTCTCTTTTAGGCGACTGCGCAGTATGAAAATTACTGCTACAACCAAGGCAATGATTCCCACTAGTGATCCTAGTAAGGCATTGCCGCTAACTGCGAGTTGGTCCATGTTACCGAGTTTTGTAATAAATATATTTAAAAAATAAAATTCCTATTATTGAACCGCTAATATTAGCAATTATATCTAGAATCTCAAAAAATCTGTTTGGAAAAAACGAATATTGCATAAATTCCAAACAAATACCGTAAATAGAGCTAACTATCAAGGAGATAAATAACATTTTTTTATTGATAGATTGATTTCCTATTTTATAAAAACCATAAGCAATTAAAAATGCTAAAACGCCATAAAAAACCAAATGTCCTACTTTATCAATTGCTATAAAATCCCAAAAAGAGGGAGGTAATTGGATACCTGGACCACTTGATAAATAGAGAATAATTAAGCCCCAAATTATAGCTGGGAAAAAAAATGTCAGATTTCTTACAAGTGCTTTCAAAAGTATAGATGTAGATTGATTTAATTTTGGTGTGTCGAATCTAAATTTTTTTTATTTTTTTATTAAAAAAATAAAATTATGCTTTTAAGCTACTACTGCTTGATAAGTTGCTGCGTCCATCAAACTACCTAATTCTTCTACATCTGAAATATCAATTTTAATAATCCATCCTTCCCCATAAGGGTCATTATTAATTAATTCTGGCTCGTCTTCTAATTTGCTATTAAATTCGGTTACCTTGCCTGAAAGAGGCATATATAAATCAGAAACGGTTTTAACAGCTTCAATAGACCCAAAAACTTCATCTTGGTCTAAGTTTTCATCTTCTGTCTCTACTTCTACAAAGACTATATCTCCTAGTTCTCCTTGGGCAAACTCAGTAATGCCGACTATCGCTGTATTTCCTTCTACTCGTACCCACTCATGCTCCTTGGTGTATTTTAAATTATCAGGAAAATTCATAATTTTTTATTAAATATATCGGTTAAAATATTTATAGAAGGTCAAATGTAAGCGATTTTTCTAATCTATTCTAACAAAGATAAAATTATGATTTTTTTTTCTCAAAATTAGAACGGAGATAAAATTCCATTAGTGGTCTAATTTATAATTCTTTGACAAATATTGTACTTATTAAATTGCTAGTTGCTGGTTGTTGTAGAAAAACTAGCAACCTGCAATTAGCAACTATAAAACTACTTCTTAATTATTTGCGAACTATTCGACTAGTTAGCTTTAGCGCTTTTTTAAAAACGGCATAATTTTAGGAAACTTCATTAAAAACTGTAACGATATTCACATTTGGAATATACAGAAAAAATGAATCCTTATTTTCTTGCTAAACTATTTGGAAAGCCAACCGATTTCATTTAATTTAGTCGCCCCTTAAAAAAAGGATACAAAAAATGTTTACATTCAATTTTAGATAGCTATTAATCTATCTATTTTTGGAACATTGCCTGTACCACAGACTAAGACTTACATGAGATTCTTGGAAACTAATTAACTCGTATTTAAAAGTGAACCTTTGATGAATAATGAAGATTGTAGTAGAATTATTTTTATTGGATTTGACGATTTAAAAAAGATTAAATTTGACAAACTAGAACAGGTTTGTGATAAAGTATTTGTGTTTGTCAATAGAGAAGAGAAAGCGATTCCTTTTGTCTTGGTGCAACAATTACAGAAATTGGGAGAGAGTGTACAGTGGATTCCTGTTACAGGGAGTAATGAAAAAAACAGCTGTCATTTTTTAAGTTTTCATTTAGGTGTTGCGCATGAACAAATGGAGGAAGATGTAGAATTTGCGCTTATTTCAGAAGACCCAGGGTTTGACGGTATTATCATGCACCTTAATGAACTTGGTAGAAATGCTGTGAGAGTTACTGGTAATAAAGAAAGAAGTGAGCATGCAAGTGACTTTCACAATATTAATTGGTCAAAAAAAGGAGAAGAAGAACATAATGTAGTTGTTGAGAAGGTTACAGCGGTGGCTCCAAAAGAAGTTGTTGCTGATAAATTAGGTAAAACAAATGGAGAACGTTTGGTAGAAAAACCAAAACCTTCTGCGGTCTCTCCACAAAGTCAACAACTTTCAGAGAGAATTGCCAGAGAAACTATTAAACGATTGGTCATGTCTGGCAATAGACCTGCTGCAATTGATGCTTTAAAAAGCTATATTTTATTACAATATAATAATGTAGATGTCAATCGGAATATTGATTTGATTATTAGAAAACTAGAAAAAACGAAAGAGATAGAGGTGAAGGATAAAGAAGTATTATATAATTTTTGATTTATTTTGTAGAGAAATTTTAGCTAAAGGTTTATCATTTGAACCTTTGTCTTCAAACTAAACAATGCTCTGCTAAGTATATTTTATTCATGAAATTTTAAAAAATGGAAGAAGAGTTAGAAATGTCCATAGAAATAGCTCAAGAATCAATGAGTAGTGCAATTGAGCGATTAAATAGAGAATTACTAAGAGTTAGTACAGGAAAGGCATCTCCAGCAATGGTGAACGACCTTCTAGTTAACTATTATGGAAGTCCTACACCATTAAAACAAGTAGCGAATGTATCTAAATCAGACTCTAGGACTTTAGCTATACAGCCTTGGGAAAAAGCTATGTTAGCACCCATAGAGCGAGCTATCTTTGAAGCTAATTTAGGAGTTACCCCAATGAATGATGGAGAATTAATTAGGTTAATGATTCCGCCATTGACAGAGGAGCGTAGAAAAGTATTAAGTAAAAAAGCGAAAGCTGTTGGGGAAGAGGCAAAAGTTAGTGTACGAAATGCTCGTAGAGATGCTATGGAAGCTGTAAAAAAGGCAGTTAAAAATGGCTATCCAGAAGATGCAGGTAAAAAAGAGGAAATTAATGTACAAGAAATGACAGATAACTTTAGTAAAAAAGTAAATGCTTTAATTACTGCTAAAGAAAAAGATATTATGACGGTTTAAAATATTAAATCAGTTATTTACTAAAAGGAGCCTTATTTGTTCAATTGAGAATAAATAAGGCTTTTTTTGTTTAAAGACTAGCATTTTCTTTTTTGTAGTCAAAATACTGAAATGTATGCTACTTAACTAAAATTGGCGGAGTTTCTAGGCGCTATAATATTCATTTTTAATAGGGGAGCGTAACGGAAGTATACGATTTATCAAAAAATGAAAGATAGGGGATTTTAGGGTGTTGAAAATTTTCTAAAAAATTAAATATTGATAATGTTAAAATTAATAAATTATTAATGAAATATGCTTTTTATTGAAAATATTGTAAATTTATCAAATAATACTTGATAAATTTGCACCTAACATTGAATTCTATTAATTTTGTGTTATCAATTAGAACATAAAGTTGTTCTTTTAAATAATGTAAGGTGATGAAATTAGGCAGCCATGCCCTCCTGTCTCGGGGGTGAAGATAAGAAATAAACATTCTAAATTTATTTGGAATGGCTAATCGCTTCGTGGAGGTTCGAATCCTTCTCTTACAGCCATTTTCTCTAAAGTGAGAAAAAACTAAAATTTGACCCATTTTTCTAGTACTTCAAATCTTGAATAAGGTGGGTCTTTTGTAAATTGTGAGGTGATGAAACTAGGCAGCCATGCCCTCCTGTCTCGGGGGTGAAGATAAGAAATAAACATTCTGAATTTATTTGGAATGGCTAATCGCTTCGTGGAGGTTCGAATCCTTCTCTCACAGCCACTTTTCTCTAAAGTGAGAAAAAACTAAAATTTGACCTATTTTTCTAGTACTTCAAATCTTGAATAATTAGGTCATTTTGTAAATTGTAAGGTGATGAAATTTGGCAGCCATGCCCTCCTGTCTCGAGGGTGGAGATAAGAAATAAACGTTCTGACTTGTCGGAATGGCTAATCGCTCTTTGGAGGTTCGAGTCCTTCTCTTACAGCAATTTTTCTTTTAAGTAAGAAATCCGAGCATTCGCATCTGTTTTGCGGTTCTCTCGCTTAAAAATGTTCTTGGAATATTTTCCCTGCGAGAATGCTCAGTCATCTTGTGAGGTGATGAAATTGGCAGCCATGCCCTCCTGTCTCGGGGGTGAAGGTGCGGGATAAACGTAGTATATTGGGTGGACCACAATCTTTTCTTGTACTATAGCTAACCACTTCGTGGAGGTTCGAATCCTTCTCTCACAGCAACAAAGCTCCATTATTGGGGCTTTTTTTATTTGACGGCTTACCTTTCTTTTTATCAGGTTAAATAGAACCTAGTATTATACGATGCAACCAATCTAGCTACTTCTAGTAAAATTCTACAAATCGTTATTTCAAATCTTCTTAAAAAACTATTTATGGCTGTCTACAAATTAAATGGGGTTGTTCAGCATTATGCCTGGGGTGGCACGCAGTTTATTCCTAATTTATTGACTCTTGACAATCAGGCAAAACAACCTTTTGCTGAATTGTGGATGGGCACACATGTCAAAGGACCTGCAAAAGTGGAAACAATTGATGGTGCTCTTTTATTAGAGGAATGGATTAAGAAAGCACCCGCTAAAAAATTAGGTGAAAAAGTAGCAGCAGATTTTAATAACAAACTCCCTTTTTTATTCAAGGTATTGGATGTTAATAGTATGCTGTCTATCCAATCTCACCCCACTAAAAAAGCAGCAGAAATTGGTTTTGCCAAAGAAAATTTAACCACTATTGCTGTTACGGCGCCTAATCGAACTTACAGAGATGATAACCATAAACCAGAAGTGATGGTTGCTTTGACCGATTTTTGGTTATTGCATGGATTTAAGTCTATTGCTGCGATTCGAGAAGTTTTAGCTATTCCTGAATTTAATTCCTTAAAAACGGTTTTTGGAGAGAAAGGCAATATTTTCCAATTGTATAAACTAATTATGGAAATGCCTCAAAAAGAGGTCAACCAAATGTTGACACCCCTTTGGCAACGATTACAACCTGATTTTGAGGCGGGAAAATTACCTAAAACAACAGCGGATTATTGGGCGGCACAAGCATTTGTGGATTATACGATTGATGGGAATTTTGACAGAGGCATTTTTTCCATTTACTTATTTAATTTGGTGAATATCAAAAAAGGAGACGGTATTTTCCAAGCAGCAGGTATTCCGCATGCTTATTTGGAAGGCGTCAATATGGAATTAATGGCGAACTCTGATAATGTTTTTAGAGGTGGCTTGACGCAAAAACATATTGATGTGCCAGAACTCTTAACGCATTTGATTTTTGATGAAGTCAACCCACAAATATTAAAAGGAACACAGATTTCCGAAGTGGAAAGCGTATTCAAAACACCTGCTCCCGATTTTGAATTGAGTGAAATAAGACTTGATAAAAATCAAACTTATCGCTCTACTCAAACGACTAGTGCCGAGACCTTAATATTGATGGAAGGAACAGCGATTGTTAATTTTGATGATAAGGTACTGTCTTTTAATAAAGGAGAAAGTTTCTTTGTGGAAGCTAATACTAATTATACTATTGAAGTGGAAG
>CALFWI010000072.1 GCA_937928615.1 uncultured Saprospiraceae bacterium
CTCCTTTTAAAGCAGGTAAACTGCTAGGGTCTAACCCTGGAAATCTGGTATAATCCGTAAAATCAATCGGTCCATCTAAAACCGTATTACACAACCCTGGATAAAGTGCACAATAGCCCGGCCAATCCCCAGCATAAGCACTCCCAACATCATCGGGATTTAGCATATTTGGTGGAAGAGGTGCAGGTGGCGCAGGGTCAAGCGTAGGTAAAGGAGGAAGCCCATCTAATGGTGGAGGGGGTGGAGGCGTTGGAGGTGTGGTGTTACCTGTTACAGGTTCAACGACTTGCTCCCTCAATCCTACTCCATCGCATAATTCAGCTGCATGATTCAATGCTGTAAAATCAAAATAATGGTCTCTGCCTCTAGTAAAAGTGGTCGTAAAACCATTTAATTCAGGCGTAATCGAATCAACTGTCGTTATTAACTGTGCTTCTACACATAGACAATCATAAGTTGAACTGATTCCACTCATGTCAATGATACCATTATTGTTGGTGCTAACTGGCCCAAGTGCCGCCGCACTATTATTGCTACAAATACCATCTCCATCGACATCTTCTCTATAAAAAGTATATTGAATGGCCGTTCCTGTTGGCAATACTTCTTCTGGTTTGAATGCTATCCATCCGTTTAAGTCATCTGTATTGCCACAAATAGGTTTATTGACAATCGTTGCATTGACCGTACTATAGCCAATATGACAAACAGAAGTATCGATATTGGGAACTACTGCATTTTGAGCAGAAAATCTATCTGTTGGGTTGGCATTAAAAAATTCATTCCAAAGAGGACTTACTGAAATATTTGGATAAGTACTACCACCATCCCAAGTAAAGGCATTTTCTGTAGCGGTAAAATTGGCTGCAGCTGGAATATTTAATAAGGCCTCTGGTAAATGACAAATAAAATCATTTTGTCCGATATTGAAAGCCGACATACTAATCATATTCCCCAATTCTGGCGGTATGATTCCTGTAATATCGTTGCCTTGTATTTGAAAGTTCGTCAAGCTAGTCAAATTCCCCAATTCTGGTGGCAATGTTCCTGAAAGGTCGTTTTGGTTCAATAAAAGGACCGTTGCCGCAGTCAAATTGCCAAATTCTGCTGGAATTGGTCCAGTAAGGTCATTTCCACTCAATCTAAAATCTCTAGCTAAAGATAAATTCCCTAATTCGGGTGGTATAGTTCCTGATAAATCATTAGAATAAAGATAAAACTGTTGGTTAATTTTTACTAAATGTCCCAGTTCGGCTGGAATACTACCTGTCACATTACCATTGCCACTTACTATAAATCTTAACAACTCGGTTAAATGACCTAATTGAGCGGGAATAGTTCCCGTTAATCCTGCATTGATAAATCTAAAATCGGTCAAATCGGTCAATAAACCTAATTGAGCGGGTAATGGTCCACCTAAATTATGGTAACTCATTTGCAAGTTTCTTAGCCCCGTCAAATGTCCATATTCTGCTGGAATCCCTCCTGTTAATCCACTTCCCGCTGCTAGGTTTGGCCCCGTAGTTGATAAGATAAAAACCCTAAGGCCGCTCATATTCGCCCATTCTGACGGAAGCGTTCCACTAATATTAGAACCCGATATTTGTAAATGCCCTAAAGTACTTAGGTTAGCCCATTCAGGCGGCAAATTACCTCCGACACTATCTAGGCCGTTAAATAATATCTTCGTGACGGCACTTAGATTTCCTAGCTCTGGTGGTAGATTTCCCCAAAAACCTGTCAATGGTGCAGATGTAACATCATTAAAAATCAATTCATCTATTTGTCCTCCAACACAATCTACGCCTGTCCAAGTACAAGGCGAATTATTCGACCCCCAAATGGTCGTCAAACCTGTCCCTCCCCAATTACTACCATCTAAACTATCATATAATGCGACTAAGGCTTCACACGCTATTTCTGGTAAATCTACTTGAGTTGCACAATCACAGCTGCCTAAAGTAACGCCTCCTTTTAAGCCTACATTCGCAGGTATCGCTGGTAAAGCGGGCGCAGCAGGTGCTACTGGTGGAGCGGAAGGTAAAGTTATTGGTGCCGCTGGAGCTGGTGGTGCAGCTGGAATAGTTGTATTCCCAGTAACAGGTTCTATCACCTGCTCATTCATTGTTGCATTTAAATCGGTACAATTCAAATCAACTTCCTCATCGCCAAATTCTGCATCGTAATTGGCAGGGGCTGGTAAAAAAGGAATGGTTATGTCAAAAGCAGTTGGTGTTACTGCATTAGGAAACCATTCAACCGAAGCGCCTGGTGGTAAAGTCAAAGTTCCTTCTTCATAGGTTGTTCCTTCTGGAATTATTTCAGAAATCACGACATTATCTGCTCCTGCATTACCGATATTATTGTATTCAAGGTTATAAGTTAAGGTGCTACCAGCTTCTGTCCAAGTTTCATCATTGGTGGGTTTATCGACCACCGATTTTTGTATCATTACATCTGGTCGATATATCGTTACCGTTGTACTATCTGTATTATTACTTAAAAATTCTTCTGGTAAAATATTAGATGGAATCCCTTCATAAGTGACCGTAGTAGAATTACTAACTTTATCTCCTTCTTTCGCATCTCCTGCTACTGTCCCGTTAATGGTAAAACTAACCCTTGCGCCAACGGGAATGCCTACATTTCGATAATGGTCGGCATCT
>CALFWI010000073.1 GCA_937928615.1 uncultured Saprospiraceae bacterium
TCTTCAATTGCTTCATCTTTAGTCGAGTGCGCAGTATGTCCTTCTTGCCATAGAAATTCAGCCGTTCTTAAAAACAACCGAGTTCTCATTTCCCAACGAACGACATTCGCCCATTGATTAATCAATATTGGCAAATCTCTATGAGATTGAATCCAATCTCTATAAGTATTCCAGATAATGGCTTCAGAAGTTGGTCGAACCACTAATTCTTCTTCTAATTTTGCTTCTGGATCGACCATTAACTTCCCTGGATTATCAGGATCATTTTTTAGTCGATAATGGGTAACAACTGCACATTCTTTCGCAAATCCTTCCGCATTTTTCTCTTCGGCTTCAAACAAACTTTTAGGAACGAATAAAGGGAAATAAGCATTAACGTGTCCAGTTTCTTTGAACATTCTGTCCAATTCAGCTTTCATATTTTCCCAAAGGGCAAACCCATAGGGCTTGATGACCATACATCCTCTAACTGCTGAATTATCCGCCATTTGTGCTTTTTTCACAATGTCGGTGTACCATTGAGAATAATTCTCTTCTCTGCTAGTAATTCCTTTACTCATTTTTAAAACGGTTCACGGTGAATGGTTAATCGTTTACGATAATAAGGCTCGCAAAATTGGATCAACCTATCCCCTATTTTTATAAAAAAGATCAATAGCAACTTCAAAATAAACTTCAATTTCAATTTTACTTTTCGTTTTTGAAGTTGTGGTTGCGGTTGAAGTTGTGGTTGGATAGTTTTGTTTTTACTGCTAAAAACCCAAAGTGTTAATAAAAAGTGCCGAAAAATGCATTTTAAATTAAAAGTTAAGAAAAATAACGACCAATTAACGCTTTTTAACGCACGCCTTCGTCCCTGTTTAACAGCAAAATCGGCGCAAATGTAATAATTTTATTGCAGTCGAATAAGCCCAATTTGATATTTACCTAAAAGAAGATTTTTCAACTTTCAAAATTAGATGATTATGCAAAAAAGATTCCTTCTATTATTAGCCTGTTTTTCAAGCCTACAATTCCTGAGTGCCCAAAATGTAAAATACCATTATGCTAAAATATATGAGCAGGCAGATTTAACGATTAATAAGGCGGTCGTCTGTATAGATTACGGACAATCTAGAAAATTAGCAAGAGACAACCGTATTCGCAATGACAATGGAGACATTCAACATTTTAACTCTCTAATAGATGCTTTAAATTTTATGGTAGATAATGAATGGGAATTTGTACAGGCTTATACTTATGCAATTACCGTCAATCAGAACAACTATCATTACCTCATCAGAAAGCCAATCGTAAATAAACAAGAAACAGATTTTTTTCCTAAGACAAAACGGGATTTTGACTAAAACACTATTTATTTCATAAAAACCAACTCAAAGCAACCTTTATTTGGTTAATGCTGTTTAATTAAAAATGGAATGTTCGCCTATATAAAGTTACACAATCGTTAATATTTCATTAAAATTTTTATACGATTGTTACCTATTAGGTTTCTCAACGTCTAAAAAGTGTAATTTAAATTCCAATTAACTTACTTTAACATTTGAAATATTCATTTTATTGACCTCTTAACAGTATGTTATGCAAAAAAGTGATAATTTTAGGTTTATATGTAAGAGCATACATACAGATAATTACTTTAAAACAATTTAATATGAAGATTTATAAAATTTCATCTTTTTTAGTTGCTTTATTCACCTTGAGTTTCGCAACTGTATCTTTCGCTCAGTACGATGATTTGTACTACAACCCAAGCGATGATAACGCTACAACCACTTCTTCTTATGATTATGAAGAAGCGTCTGATGACTATGACGAGTACGATTATGACGATAATGAATATGATGACTACGAGTATTACGATGATTATGATTATCAGTATACTTCTCGTATCCGTCGTTTCAACCGTTCTTACAGAGGTTTTGATTACTATGATCCGGTATACACTGATGCTTATTACTACAACCGTGCTTACACACCAGGTGTTTCTATTTACGTAGGTAGTCCTTTTAGCTATAACAGATACAGAAGAGCAAATAGATTCAACCGATACAATCGGTATAATAATGCTTTCAACAATCCATTTTATAATCCATTTAATTCTGCTCGTAACTTAAGTCCATTTAATTCTTACGGTGGAAATCCTTACGGTGGTGGATTCGCATCTTACGGTGGTGGATATGGTGGCTATAATGCTTACTGTCCTCCAACAAATGGTTTTTCTTTTGCCAATAATTATAATAATGTAACCATTAATAATAATTCTGCTGGCCCTAGAGGAACTAGTACAAATAGCAGTCGTTCAAGTGCAACTTCTACAAGAAGAGGCAATACTAATAAGAGTACTTTAAGAGGTAATTCTTCTAGCGCTAGTAGTAGAGCAAGTTCTGCTAATACTAGTGGAAATAGAAGAGCTGCTAGAACAGGAGCTGCTGCAAACAGAAGCACACGATCTAGCTCTTCAAGAAGCAACAGTTCTTATGACCGTCCAACTAGAAGAACGGATCGTTCAAGTGCAACTAGATCAACTAATAGCCGAGCGACAAGATCAGCTACAAGAAGTTCAGCAACACCAAGCAGAAGCAGTCGATCGACTAGATCTTATAATTCTAGTAGAAGTAACTATAGAAGTAGCGCTACACCAAGTAGAAGTTCTTCTAGAAGTAGCTACACGCCAAGTAGAAGTTCTAGCAGAAGTAGTGCAACTCCAAGCAGAAGCTCTAGTAGAAGCAGTGCAACTCCAAGTAGAAGTTCTTCTAGCAGTAGAAGTAGTTCTAGTAGAAGTTCTTCTAGAAGAAACTAATAAAAAAATTGATTTCAAGTTGTTTTTTCAAAATCAATTATTATCTTTGGCCTTGTAAATAAGAAACTTGACCTCAAGTAAAATATAAATTCAGGAGTCTTTTAAAAAATTTCCCTCTTGAATGATGAAGATTATAGCGTGTTTAGAAATTTTGAGAGGGTGGAATTTAATATTCCATCCTCTTTTTTTATTCCAAAAATGAGTTAATACGAGTTATTCCTTGCACTCTGCAATTTTATCAACCTATTTATATGAAACGATTATTTTTTTATTTGATTTTCTTTGCACTTTCATGGGTATCCGTTCAAGCACAAGTTCCTGCTGATGCACTTCGTTTCTCTTCTCTAGATGTTTTGGGAACGGCTAGAACTATCGGTGTCGGAGGAGGTATTGGTGCTTTAGGTGCAGATTTTTCAGTGATGAGTACCAATCCTGCAGGCTTGGCTGCTTTTAGACGGTCTGAATTTACCGTTACCCCTTCTTTCTCTTTAAATAATACAGAAGCTACTTTGGATAATAGTGGTAATAGCACTGCTGTCCAAAAGAATAAGGTAGCTTTTAGTTTGAATAATCTAGGTTTGGTCTTTTCTAAACAGGGCAGAAACCCAAATTGGAAAACTTCCAATATAGCGATTGGGCTAAACCGAATCGCTAGTTTTAATCAAACTTTCACTTATAGAGGAGAAAGTACAGGATCTTATATTGACTTCTTTCAAGAAGCTTCCATCGATTTAGCGCCTAGTGAATTGAGTAATTTTACAACAGGATTAGCTTTTGATACAGAAGCCATCTATGATATAGATGATGATTTATTTTATGAAACCGATGTAGAGTTAAATGAAAATGCCTTACTTTATAAAGAACAAACCATTAGAAGAAGAGGGGGGATTAATGAATTATCTTTAGCTTTTGCAGGTAATTTTAAGGAACGACTAATGATTGGTGTCTCTCTCGGTTTTCCTATCCTTAGTTATACAGAAGAGAAAATTTATAACGAAGAAGATAGAGCAGATGAAGTACCTGCTTATGTAGACATGCAATTTAATGAGAATTTGACCACAACAGGTTCTGGTGTCAATTTAAAATTAGGGCTTATTTATCGGTTAAGTCAGATGATTCGTCTGGGAGCGGCTATTCATACGCCTACTAATTACGGTACTTTAGTGGACAATTTTGAAACGAGCATGCAACATAATTATATAGATATAGATGGAAATAATCAATTTTTTGAATCTGCTTCACCAACTGACCAAGGGGAATTTGAATATCAATTAAAAACACCTTGGCGGTTTATTGGTAGTGCTGGATTTATTATCAAACGGTCTGGATTTATAACAGGAGAAGTTGAATACTTAAAATATAGCGGTGCAAAATTTGATTTAACCAATACAGACAATAGTCAAGGAACTATTGATTTTCAAGATAATTTAAATAGCGAAATTGCCAGTATTTATCAATCTGCCATTAATTTAAGAGTTGGAGGGGAATTTGCCCTAAAAATATTCCGATTTAGAGCAGGTGTAACACTATCTGGCACGCCTTATGCTGATAATTATATTAGGGATAACCCTAATATAAAAGGAATTGGTGAAACCACTACAACTTATGCTTTAGGCTTTGGTGTTCGTCAGCAACGGTATTTTCTAGATTTTGCTTTTAGATTATCTGATCAGGAAAGCACTTTCTCCCCTTATACTGTTTCAGATGTTTATCCACAGAATAGTGTAACAACAAATTCGTTAAGAAATAATTTGTTATTTACCTTCGGTTATAAGTTTTAAAAGGTTTCGAGGTTCAAAGGTATAAGGGTACAAAGATTAAGCATTCGCAATATCTTTATACCACTATACCTTTGCACCTTGTTACCACTACACCTTT
>CALFWI010000074.1 GCA_937928615.1 uncultured Saprospiraceae bacterium
ATGGATGAAAATGGCAGACCTATCGAAGCAGAAGGCGCTCGTTATACAGACGGACAAGTGCATTGGATTGCACCAAGTTCCCATGGTGGACATAACTGGCCGCCAATGACTTATAATCATAAAACGGGTTTAGTTTACATTCCTACAGCAAAAGAATCTCAAGGTTTTGTGAATACGGGTAGCCCTGATAATCCAGATGCTTTAGGTGGTGGATTTCATGCCAATGTCTCTTTGAATAATAAATTATACCTGCCGAATGTTTTCGACCCTAATCCAAATGCACCTGTTCCGAATACTACCAGTGGTCGATTGATTGCCTGGAATCCAAAGACGCAAAAAGAAGTCTGGGGCATAGACCAAGTCGGTATTTATAATGGCGGTTTATTAAGTACTGCTACAGGCTTATTAATGCAAGGGGATGCAACGGGGATGTTTACGATTAGAGATGTAGCCGACGGAAAGGTGTTGAAACAAATTGACCTTCGTTCAGGAATTGTTGGTTCGCCCATTACTTATATGGTAGATGGGGAGCAATACATTACTATTCTAGTTGGCTGGGGCGGCTATTTAGCCAAACTACACAAGCATGTACCTCGGATTCACCCAGGCACTATTTATACGTTTAAATTAGGTGGCGCTGCGGAGCATCCAGAAAAAATGCCTGCTTTTGAGCAACCATTGACAGCGTTAAGAGATGATGCTAGTCCTGCTCAAATTGGTAATGGCTGGAATGTCTTTACTCGTTTCTGTATCAGTTGTCATCCAATGATTGGCGCAGGACACTCGTCTACTCCAGATTTAGGCCGTTCTACGGATCAAGTTTTTGAAAATTATGATGAAATTGTACTGAATGGTGCATTAGCCAAACAAGGAATGCCCGCCTTAAAAGGATTGATTACGGACCAAGAATTAACAGATTTAAAAAGCTTTATTTTCTACTCTTCCAAAGAATTAGGTTCTGGTATGTCTCCCAATGATTATTTAACGAATCTTGCACAAATGCAGTATTTGTCGGATCAGGGGAAACAGGTTAAGAATTAGTAGGGCGGTTATCGGTTGTCGGTTATCGGTTTGACGTACTAAACCGACAACCGATATTCAATCCTCAGGGAATTTTATGTTATTTTATGCAAAAAGGAGTTTTAAGGGAATGGTTCTCTTAAAACTCTTTTTTGTTAAAAAAAGGAATGTTTGCAGCGTTTTTTAAATTTTGTAGTACTTTTTAGTGTAAGTAACGGCGAAACAATTATTTCATCCTAACACCTCGGCTATTATGACCCTCAAACACACCTTTTTTCTTTTGCTATGTCTATTTTTAGGATTGTCTACTACTATTTTAGAAGAAACCCCTCCTAATCCTAAAGGCATCATAGATTTAACGAATCTCTTTAATTATGCCAATCAGGAGATTCCAGAAAAAGCTATTTTAAATCATAATACTGGTAACCCGATGACTGATTTAGGGGCAACTTTAGGTCGAGTCCTTTTTTATGATAAAAAATTATCCTTGAATGGGACAACTGCCTGTGCTAGCTGTCACCAACAAGAAAATGCCTTTGGAGATACGAGTAAAGTGAGTATTGGTTTTGATGGTAGGACTACAGAACGACATGCCATGCGGCTTATTAATGTTGATTTTTCGCCTGATCATTTACGTTTTTGGGATAAACGAGGCATCTCTTTAGAAGGGACCGTTACCCTCCCTTATCAGAATGAAATCGAAATGGGGTTTAGTGGGTCAAATGGGCAGCCTAACATGGATTCACTTATTTCCAAAATGCAAACTATTCCCTATTACCCCTCGCTTTTTAATGCCGTATTTGGTGATGAACAAATTACCGAAAACAGGATGCAATTGGCCTTAGCACAATTTATCAGAAGCATTATGTCTTATGATGCTAAATTTGATGAGGGATTCGAGAAAATTGGCAATGAGATTACCGCCTTTCCCAATTTTACAGATCAAGAAAATGAAGGCAAACGCTTGTTTTTCTCCTTCCCTCCTTTTGATGATGGACCACAAACTGACCGAACAGGCGCATTCTGTGGTGTTTGTCATAAAGTGCCTAGCTTTTCCATTCTTCATTTCGCCCAAAGCAATGGCGTCATTGGCGTAGCGGGAGATTCAACGGCTGTTGATATTTCGGTTATTCGCTCGCCTTCTATTAGAGATTTAGTAAAACCAGATGGTACTTCGAATGGCCCATTTATGCACGATGGAAGTTTAGTAGATTTAGCAGCTGTTATTGACCATTATAATGATATTCCTGCCAATCCAGTTAACACGAACCTAAGTGGTTTGTTATTTCCAAACGGTTCGAATGAAGTAAAGTTAAATTTGACTGATGACCATAAAGCAGCATTGGTGGCTTTCCTAAAGACCCTTTCTGGAAATGAGGTGTATACCAACGAAAAATGGTCAAACCCTTTTGATGAAAACGAAAATTTACAGGTTATTTTTGACAATAATTGTACGACTATTCAATCAACCCTAGCAGTCACTATTTGTGCCAATGAACAATATGAAGGCTTATCTCAAAGTGGTGTTTATACCAATACCTTCACGACTGCTTCAGGTTGTGATTCCATACAAATTTTAACCCTTGAGGTTTTACCGCTAGTCAATTCGGCTGTAGAACAGACCATTTGTGCAGGGGAATCTTTCCTTGGATATACGGAATCTGGTGTTTATGCCAACACCTTTACCAACGCTTTAGGTTGTGATTCCATTCATACTTTAACCCTTGAGGTTTTACCGCTAGTCAATTCGGCTGTAGAACAGACCATTTGTGCGGGGGAATCTTTCCTTGGACATACAGAATCTGGTGTTTATGCAGATACCCTTGACAATCTAAGTGGTTGTGATACTCTCCGTACTTTAATGTTGACGGTATTAGAAGCATCAGCGGATGATTGTTTAAAAACATCTATTACGACTATAAAAACTTCGCCTGAAATAGTAGTATTTCCGAATCCATTTACCAATAGCATTAACTTCAACAATCTACCTAATGACCATTATCAGTGGACATTAACCAATACTATGGGGCAATTGATTCAGCGTGGTCAATTATCAAATGTGGATAAACAATCCATCAATATATTGAATAGTCCTCCAGGGTTATATTTGCTTGAACTAGCCCCAAGAAATACAAAAAATGCCTTTGTCTTTAAATTATTAAGGATTTAATATAAGTATAATAGACTTTATTCAGCATACGGTTCACA
Source organism: uncultured Saprospiraceae bacterium (assembly GCA_937928615.1). Lineage (GTDB taxonomy): Bacteria > Bacteroidota > Bacteroidia > Chitinophagales > Saprospiraceae > JAFMDF01. Next base: position 3,229 of record CALFWI010000074.1, read on the forward strand.
GCCTGCTCTGATTTTTATCGGAGGTCTGCCATACGAAAACTTTTAGAATAAACACTAAGTGCGTCTTTCAAGATAATAGTGTCGGGTAGGATTTGCTTGACAATCGTAGCTTGGAAATTCATTTCCAAGAGATTCTTTTTCTGGGAAATGAATTTCCTAGTTACGATTTACTCGATACTGTTAATTG
>CALFWI010000075.1 GCA_937928615.1 uncultured Saprospiraceae bacterium
TTTTCGGTAACTTCTACAAGCTCCAAGAATGTTTTATTTTCCTGAGGAGTCATCGTTTCTTGTTCTAATTTATAAGCAAGTTGATCAAATTTTTTTAAAAAATCTTGTGAAGGACCACCATTTTTAATCTTATTAATCAATTCTTTTTCTTTCTTAGAATAGCTTGGCGGTTTCTTTTGTGTGAATAATTTATCGAATTTAGCTTTGAAAGTATCTAAATCAGGTATTTTTAGCCCAGCAACTTCTTTTAAAAGTTGTTCTATCTTCTTTTCAGGGTTATTATTTGTATCTATTTTAGAAGTAGCCATGCTTCATTTTTTATAAAAATACAAATAATTTAAAGTGATTAACAATACAACTGTAGCAATTGCTATTTTCCGAAACAAAAAAGCGGCAACTCCAATGAAGGAATTGCCGCTTTTATTTTTTGCTTACGTGATTTACTCAGACAAGAATGTCTAAGCTACGGGACATTTATTTACACAAAAGTATACCCTAATTTATTCAAGGGTAAACTACGTACTCGCTCTCCAGTTGCTGCAAAAATAGCATTCGTTAATGCAGGTGCAGCAGGTGGTGTACCAGGTTCTCCAACACCGCCTGGATACTCATCTACTTCCATGATATGAACGGCTACGGTCGGTGAAGTATTCATTCTGACCATTTCGTATTGAGGGAAGTTTTGTTGAACGACTTGTCCATTATCCAAAGTGATTTCATTGTATAATGCGGCAGTTAAACCGTAAATAATACCTGATTGCATTTGCGCCTCAATCGTATCTGGATTAACGATTCGACCACAGTCAATCACACAATATACTTTATCAATGCTGATTTCCTTCTCTCCAGTTTTAGTGATTTCTGCCACTTGACCAACAATAGACCCAAAAGATTTTAAGATAGCAATACCTCTATATTTTCCTGCTGGAAGTGGCGTTGACCAACTAGCCATGTCTGCTACCTTGTTCAATACTGCCAAGAATCTTGGCGCATCTGGCAAATCAGATTTTTGAATATGCTTCTTTCTAAATTCATAAGGGTCTTGACCAGCAGCATGTGCCATTTCATCCATAAAAGACTCTGAAAAGAATCCATTTTGAGAGGCACCTACACTTCGCCAATTACCTACTTGCAAAGCAGGTAAATCCAATTGTCCAAATTGAACGGATACATTATTTCTGCCGTAAGGCAATTCTACTGCACCTTCTGCGGTTTGTGGGTCCTTTTCTGGCGGCTCTACCATTGCTGGCATCAATCGCTTCATAAAAGAATTAGAAACTGACTGCAAGGCTATTTTATTCTCCCAAGCATCAATCATTCCATCTGCACCAACAGTTCCACGGAATTTACTAGCTACCGCTGGACGATACATTCCGTTTTTCATATCCTCTTCTCTAGAAAAGGTTAATTGAATGGGGGTGCCAGGCATTTGCTTAGCGACCATCGCAGCCTTTTTTATAAAATCCACTTCGATTCTTCTACCAAAACCACCCCCTAAATAAAGAATATTTACGTGGATATTTTCTTTTTCTATTCCAGTAACCGCGTTAATCGCATCTCTTACAGAAGAACCTCCTTGATGACCTACCCAAACTTCGGCTTTATCTCCATTGATGACCATCGTACAATTTAAAGGTTCCATCGTAGCATGAGCTAAATAGGGAACTTCATAGCTTGCTTCTATCACTTTAGCAGCTCCACTTAAAGCTGTAGCTGCATCTCCATGTTTCTCTGGATGACCAATCATTTTGGTATCGTCCCCAACAATCTCCCCTAACATTTTAGAAATATCAGCAGAAGAAACATTTTCTAAAGTGTTGGCTGTTTCGTCTAAATCTAATGCCATTGCAGCATTTTTAGCTCTCCAAGTATTGTCTGCAACAACAGCTGCCCCTAAACCATTTTCCAATAGGACTACTTTCTTCACGCCTTTCATTTGCATTACTTCGGCCTCATTGGTTACGCCATTGACCGTACCACCAACATAAGATGCATGTCGAATCGCGGCTACTAACATACCTTCTGGGCGAGCATCAATACCAAATCCAGCTTTACCCGTTACTTTTTCAGGAATATCTAAACGTTGGACTCTTTTTCCTAATAATTTAAAGTCTTTTTGCGCTTTTAAAGGTGGGTTAAAATCTAATTCTACTTTAGATGCAGCCTCGGCTAAAGACCCATAGGTCAATTTCTCTTTGGTCTTTTTATTGATGACATGCGCACTTTCTGCATAACAATCTGCTGCTTTTACCCCCCATTTCTCAGCAGCAGCGGCAATTAACGCCTCTCTTGCTGTTGCCCCCATTTCTCTTAAATGGTCATATAAGTCTTTGACAGACGTACTACCACCCGTTCCGACTACAGGTAAAAAAGAGGCTACTTTCTCCATTACAGAATAACTAGCATAAGCTCTTCGAGGATTTGGATCTAAGAAAAGCGTATTCGCATAAGGCGACTCTGGCTGAGGGTGCATGATTTCAATTTGATTCATATCCACTTCTAGTTCTTCAGCCAATAACATTGGTAGAGAAGTGTAAACCCCTTGTCCCATTTCAGAACGAGGCACTGCCATGGTGATGGTATTATCAGGGGCAATTCGCACCCATGCATTTATGGAAGCACCGTCTCCCATACCTTTTCCAGAATATTTTTTAATGGCGTTATTTACATACATGTTGCCACCAACAGCTACAATCAAACCAGCACCAGCTAATCCACCTGTGGCAATAAATGCTCTACGAGTCCATTTACCCATTTTTATTTTTTTAGAAGTCAGAAGTCAGACCGTCCATTTCATGGACTGTCAGAAGTCAGACTGAGTTTTTGAATAAGAAGTCAGCAATCAGACTGTAAATTAAAATTTACGGTCTGAAATCAGACAAGTTATGCGGAAGCCGAGAATAATCTGACATCTGACAGTTTCGTAGAAACGGTCTGACATCTGACATCTCAAACCTATCCTTGTAAAGTCGTCTCTTCCGCCCGCCATTTAGCAGCAGTATGAATAGCCGAGCGAATTCTTTGATAAGTCCCACAACGACAAATATTGGTCATTGACTTGTCAATATCTTCGTCTGTTGGATTTGGATTCGCATCTAAAAGTGCTTCGGCTGCCATAATCATTCCTGATTGGCAGTAACCACATTGCGGTACTTGATGCTCAATCCATGCTTTTTGAATAGCAGATAATTGACCATTAGCAGCAACGCCTTCAATCGTTTTGATTTCTTTACCGACTGCCGCAGAAGCTGGCAAGGTACAAGTTCGAGTAGCGACCCCGTCGATTTGTACGGTACAAGCACCACAAGCAGACACCCCACAACCGTACTTCGTACCAGTCATGTTTAGTTCGTCTCGAAGCACCCAAAGTAAAGGCATATTGTCCTCTACATCAATATTTCGGATTGCTCCGTTTATTTTTAGTTCCATAATTAAGCGAATTTTTCTAGATTGAATTATAGAGTAAATATAGTAAAAAATTACTAATATGGTTTTAATGGAATAAATATTCTATTAAAAAAGAAGCTGAATCGTCAATTTTTGATAATCAATTGACGATTGAGAGGTTTAATTTATAAATGATAGACCACTAATATTTAAAGTTGCGCTATTGCCTTGTTGTCGATAAAACATGGCAACAGTGGAACAACGCAACAATATAGGAATCTGTCAAAAACTAATAAATCGTACCATTTCCTTTAAAAACGTTCTTTTGAATCTTCCAAATGCCATATCTCATGATCTAAATTAAAAGCGGCAAACATAGCTTTAGCTTCTGCAATGGTCCATTTTTCCCAATTAGGATTTAAGTGATTGCCATACCATTTTTTTGAAAATGCCCATATTTTTTCAATGGGCTGAACATCTCCTTTCGGGATATGATGTTTTTTAGACCAACGATTTACCTGTTCTTCATTTTCAAAAAGCAACATATTACTACAAGTATACATCACATTATCCCAAGCATTTTTCATAGAAATGGGAAAGTGTACGTAGTAATTTTTCTCTTGGATTACTCCATCAACAATATGGATGGTCACTTGTTTTCTTTCTCCGCCTATGAGCGTACTGATTTCAACATCCTCTTGCAATAAAGCGGCAATACCCAAAGAACACCAAGCACAATTGCCCCACCATTCTCTTTTTTGACTTGTCACATAAAAATTGGTGGGCGCTAAAGAAAAAGGATGAATGACCCAAATTTTCGGTTCGTTGGGATGCAGGACTAGCCCATGATAATCTTGTAGTTCATAAAGCCCTTTGGTAATACTTGCTTTGTCCGTATCCAATATTTCGGCAAGGTTGTCTACATTAGGCGCAAAGCCTTTTTCAATAATGACTTTGAGAATGGTATAATGAAGCGTTGCTTTGGTTATCATTATGCTTATTTTTTTAATCTAAATTCCCTGATAATCCTATTTTGGTTTGTGCTAAGTAAAAAGTGTCTCTGTCTTTTTGTACTAAAATTACTGCCTCAGAAACATCCGTTTGTAGGAGTCTGAAATCGTAGTGTATCGTTAGCCAATCATCAATTTCTTCAAACTCAGCATCAATTTCTCGGAATTCAATAGTGAAAGCGGCTTTTGTTCGCCATTCAAACTTAATGATTGCTTCGCCCATTCCACTCGCAATTGTCCAAATACCTGTACCATCTGCTTTAAATTCAAAAGTATCCCTCATCATGGAAAAAGTCCCTGCTTTGGTTGTCCATTTGCCGATTAGGTGATGTCGGAATTTTGATTGGTATTGGTGGATTAATGCTTCGTTTTTCATTAGATTATCCTTTATTCCAATTCTGGTAAATCTTCCTTTTTTATCAATAATTGAATACTTCTGGCTTTTCCTCTTTCTTTAGAAATTAGATTTTTTCTTTCTAAGGTTTTCAACATGTCATTGACACTTGGAGGAGACGCTGCAAAGTATTTTTGAAAATCTGCATGAGCAGGTGCTATCTTATTCAATTTTTGATAGTAATAAATGAATATTAGATATTGTCCTTGTTTTTTAGTGTAGATTGGGTTCATTTTTGAATTTTTTATTTAGTTGAAAAACGAATTAAACAAAAGTACAATATCCATCATTTATATAAAAAAAGAAGGTAAGTTAACGCAAAAAATCATTAAACCTTTTCTAAACTATAAATAATTTATACTTTGCTCCAATGGCACATAAATCACTCACAAAAGCAATCTCTAAAGAGTTATTAGCAGGCAATATTTGTTATGTCAATCGGCAGAATCGAAAAATCACGACTATTGTTGATTTGGAAGATGGTATGGAAAATACACCCGAACGACAAGCAAAATTAGAAAAACTAGAAGAACACATTACTAAATACTACAAAGTACCTAGAATGTCTCCAGCAGAGGAAATTCATATCATGCACGATTTTGTGAAAGAAGATTTAGTGGAGAATAAAAAGGAATTAATCAATGCTTTAAAACGAAAAAATCCTACTCGAAACTTCTTGGAAATTTTAGAACATCAGGAGGAATTAAAGGAATATTGGGTAATTTTTAAAGCCAAGTGGTATCAAGAATGGGTGCGAGGATATTTGTTGGATATTTATAGGTATTGATTTTGCGAGATGCACAACTCACAGAGTTGTGACATTACACGCCTCAATTTGATTTTTCCTGATCAAAGAATAATTTAGCATGTTTAATAAAAGCTGCTTTATGAATCCCTTCATGCACAGAATGCGATTGATTAGGAAGAATCCATAAATCCGAATGGGGCAAATATTTCCGAGCCCGAAAGGCTTCTTCTAATTGAATGCCTTCATCATCATCGCCAAATAATAATAGCACCTCTGTTTGAATACTTTTTAATTCATCGTCCCTAACCCTAACCGTATAATTTTTAAACTGCTCAAAAAGCGCACGAATTTGCGTTTCATTGGAGTGATAAGCGTTTATCCAAGGGAAATTATCCTTATTTTCAAAAGTAAAAGCGTCCAGATAATTTGGGTGATTATGGACATCCCAAGTGCCGACTGCCCCAATAGTTATCATAGATTCAACGATAGCCGGATTGATAATCGCCAATTGGAAAAGCACATCTCCACCATAACTAAACCCAACTGCTTTGACCGTATCTAATTCAAGTTTTTTCAATAAGGCTTCTAAATCTTTAGCCACCGAGCGAATGGATAAATCTTCTGTAAATCCATCCGATTTGCCATGACCAGTTAAGTCAATGAGATAAATTTCATAGTCTTCTTGAAAGTCCGCTATAAAAGAGGTCCACATCCGAGAGGATAGGGTATAGCCATGCAATAAAATTAAGGGTTTGCCTTCCCCATACACTTCATAATACAAATGGGTGTTATTGACGGCAACTCGTTCTGCTTTCTTTGGTAGCTGTCCAAAAATAAAAGTTGATGTTAAAAATAGCGTTAAAAGAAGGATGATTTTTTTCATGTGAAGCTTCGTTTTGAATAACTTAGATTTATTCCCTAAGGGTATGGTATTAAGAACCCAGAATGGGTTGAACGTTAATAACCCCGTATGAAATGCGGGGATTTGGCAGATTACACGATTCCTCCAACTCTGAAAGAGTTGAACAATAATTTTCTTTGCGTTCAATTATTTTAGAGTTGTAAGGTCATCAAATATTAGCTTATCTCCGCATTTCATACGGCGTTATTTCTGTTATCCCGATAATTATCGAGATTCCCGATTTTTTACATTAAACTAAAACCACACCTTTCCCTACTATAAGCCAATTCTAAATAAGATAGTTCCCAATTTCCCCAAATCATTCGGGCAATTTAACCAACCTATCCCTCTATAAAATTGTAACTTTGCGCACTAAAAAATAATTAAATGATAGCTGCCAAAGCAAACTGTTTTATTTCTTTCCAACAAGCAACGGATACCTATACCTTACCCGAACGGTTCACCTTTCCCTTCTATTACGAACCACATCCGCTTTGTTTGTTGGCGGTCAAAGAATTACAGCAACATCTGGAAACACAAACAGAATGGCAGCATAATTTTGGCATTGTTCCAGGCAAAGAAGGCTTGATTATTGGCAAAATGTTCGGTGTTTTAGTGGTGCAGAATCAAGCGGGCGAATTGGGTTATTTAGCGGCTTTTTCAGGTAAATTAGCCAATGGGAATCACCATGATAAATTTGTGCCGCCTGTTTTTGATATGCTAACCGATGGTAGCTTTTTTAGAGTTGGTGAAATAGTTGTTAATGGCATGACGACTGACCTTCAAATTTTAGAAGCTAATCCCGAATATCAAGCATTTAAAGCGATTTATGATGCGGATAAAAAGCTATCTATCAGTAGATTAAAGGAGGCAAGAGAAAAGATGCGGATAGATAAAAAAGAGCGAAAAGAGCGCCGTCAAGCGGCAAAAAGTGAATTGTCAGGAGCAGCCTATCAAGCCCTAGACCATGAAATGAGTCAAGCGAGTATCAAAGCCCATTTTTATTGGAAAGACTTAAAGAAGTATTGGAAAGAACGGCTAGCCGAAAATGAGGTGAAATTTGCAGAATTAGCCGCACCTATCAATGACCTAAAAGAAGCTAGAAAGGCTAAATCTAATAGCTTACAAAAACAATTATTTGAGCAGTATACGTTTTTGAATGCGACTGGAGTGACTAAAAATTTACTCGATATTTTTGCACCTACTCCACGTAAAATTCCACCCGCAGGTGCAGGCGAATGTGCTGCCCCTAAACTATTGCACTATGCCTTTTTACATCAATTGAAGCCAATTGCGATGGCAGAGTTCTGGTGGGGGCAATCGCCTAAGTCAGAAGTCCGCAGACATGGCCATTTTTATCCTGCTTGCCGAGGAAAATGTGAACCTATTTTAGGGCATATGTTGCAAGGTTTGGAAGTAGATAAAAATCCAATGTTAACGAATCCCGCCGAAGGCAAAAAGTTGGAAATAATCTATGAGGATAAGCCCTTATTGGTCGTTCATAAACCTGCGGAGTTTTTGTCTGTGCCAGGTAAAAATATCCAAGATTCTGTTTATCAACGAATTAAAGACAAATACCCTAAAGCGACTGGTCCGTTAGTGGTACATCGTTTGGACATGTCAACTTCAGGCTTGATGTTGATTGCTAAATCAGAAAAGACCCATAAATACATACAATATCAGTTTATCAATCGCTTTGTCAAAAAACGCTATGTGGCGCTATTAGATGGCATTATTGAAGCAGATGAAGGCGTGATTGAATTGCCTTTACGAGTTGATTTGGACAATCGACCACAACAGTTAGTTTGTTATGAGCATGGTAAAAATGCAAAAACGGAATGGAAAGTGATTGAACGGAAGGCTGGCAAAACTCGGATTCATTTCTTTCCTATTACTGGTCGAACGCATCAACTGAGAGTACATGCGGCGCATCCCTTAGGCTTGAATACGCCGATAGTTGGGGATGATTTGTATGGGGTGAAGGGGGAGCGGTTGCATTTGCATGCGGAGTGGATTGAGTTTCGGCATCCTTTGACTAAGGAGACGGTTTCTTTTGAGGTGGGGGCTGATTTTTGAAATTCCCAACGGATTGAAATTCCCAACGGATTGAAATTCCCAACGGATTGAAATTCCCAACGGATTGAAATTCCCAACGGATTGAAATTCCCAACGGATTGAAATTCCCAACGGATTTCCGAGGTTTGGAAAAAAATGTGAAAATTATGTTAGGAAACCGTACTTTGTGCTAATTATTAGTAATTAGATTAAATGAGATGAGTTTACTACATGAAAAATTAAGTTATGCCTTAAGAGGTTGCTTTTATGATGTTCATAATATATTGGGCATGGGGTATGATGAAGAAAGTTACCATTTAGCTTTAGAACAACGCTTGATAAAAGCTAATATTCATTTTCAATCCAAAGTAACAAGTTACATTGAGCATAGAGGAACAAAGATACATCAATTTATTGCGGATTTAATTATAGAAGATAAAGTCATTTTAGAACTTAAAAGTATAGTTACAAACTTTCATCCAGCCCATTATTTGCAGCTTCTTTCCTACCTAAAAAACTGGCAAAAAGATTTGGGAATGCTAGTCAATTTTGGTCAATCCAGCGTGAATGTTTATCGAATGCCTTTTACCGAAAAGAAAACTACCTTTATTGAAGATTATTCGGAATTGGAAGGACTTATTTATTTGGATAATCGGAAATGTCTTAAACTTTTAAGAGCTGCTATTCTAACAATCTTTGAATTATACGGACTAGGATATTATGATACAGTCTATAAGCGTTTGGTTTGTGCAGAACTAACCCATAGAGATACTTTATTCGCACCTCAAGCATTAATTCCTGTAAAATATGACGGAAAAATTATTCGACATTTTGAATTAAACTATCCCCTAATTGATAATCGCATCCTTTGTGGAATAATTGCTATAAAAGAAGACCTAACTCCACAGATTTATAAAATGAGAACTTACCTAAAAGCGGCTAACTTATATATTGGCATATTAGCCCATTTTGGCAAAGAAAAATTAGAAATAATAGGAATTCGCCCGTAACAAAATCCGCTGGGAAACAAAATCCGCTAGGAAGCAAAATCCGCTGGGAATTTCAATCCGCTGGGAAACAAAATCCGTTGGGAAACAAAATCCGTTGGGAAACAAAATCCGCTGGGAAACAAAATCCGCTGGGAAACAAAATCCGTTGGGAAACAAAATCCGTTGGGAAACAAAATTATTAGAAGCTATCCTTATTCTGATACTTCCAAAACAGCATCCGAAATAGAAACCCCATCCACCAATACATCCTCTAGGGCAGCCTCGCCCCGATGCACAACTACCAACCCATAAACAGTTGTCGAAGAATCCCGCCATAAATCTCGAAACATTGCTTCTGCCTTAGGGGCTTTAGTTTCTTCCATATAAAAACGTTCAAAAGGATAGCGAATACTGACCTTTACAGGATTTTTGCCCCAAACCCGATTAATGGTAGCCTTAACATAATGATTATCATCAATCGGTGCTATTTTTTCAAGACCAGCTATTTCAGCAAAACCAGCAGCATCATTTTGAATCCTGACAAAAACAGGTTCACCACGAATCCATTGAGTAGCATCCGTTAGGTCAAATCTATTCGCGGCATAATTGAGCACCACAAATTTTCCTCGAAAAGGATCATTCGGGTCAATAGGCTGCGTTTTAAACTTAAAGGGAGTACCTTCTTTTAGGGTATTTTCTTGCTGCATAATCATATTGATGGGCACAAACCATTGAAAAAGAAAAGTAGCAACGAGCAAAATTAAGGTTATTTTTTTCATAGTTGGGTAGCTTAGGTTTCCAGTGGGAGTAATGGAAAGGATTACTAAATAACTTCGAATAGGTAAATATAACCAACTATTTGCAAATAAGGGTTAATTGCGGCAAGCAATGGACTTAGTAGAGGATACCATTTTTCTTTTTCGAGCAATTTTATGATTACTTTGGTAACTTTTTAACCGTCGTTGTTTCGTAACAGCGAGCGATTTTTTAGGAGGCGTTTTCGGATGGATGGATTTAGTTGAACAAATAGCCATCTTTTGAGCGCAAATTTTATTAAAAATCGGCTGTAAATTAGCAGTTTGTGCATTTAAGATAGAAAAGTTGCAAGTAGTTAACAAAATAAATACGATTCTAATTTTTTTCACAAGTAAGTGGATTAGTGAACAAATAATGGTCAACTGTTGTAAAGACGAAGAATAATTTCCTAGCCCCTACGTAGAGTAGATGATTTTTTAGTTGAATGAAAGTTTTTTGTATTAAAAACAGCGGATGGAATACTAATGGAAAAAGTGGTGGTAATGGGAGGCTAGTCGCTAGAAATCTTTAATAAGTAAAGCCTTTCCAGAATTTTGAATTCTGGAAAGGCTTTGTATTTTATAAAAATAATACGTTGAATTATTTAGACAACTTATCCTTTCTTTTTTTCAACTGCCGTTCTAATTTAGTAGTTGTTGCCGCAATTGCTTTTTCAAAAGAATCCGCCCCTTCTTTCGCAAAGGCATCTTTTCCGGGCAAATGGATATTGATTTCTACTACTTGTCCATCAGGCGAATTTTTATCTTCTAATTTTAAATAAACATCCGCTTTAATAATTCGGTCATAAAAAGTCGTCAATTTTTGAACTCTTTTCTCAATTAATTCTTTTAATGCCGGATTTACTTCGAATGGCGCATGAATGTGAATTTGCATATATTTTGTTATTTTTTAGTGGAATAATCGGTTTGACTATTATTATCAGTAAGATACATTTTTTGATGCAAAGTAATAATTTTATGTTTACTATTGTTTAAATACGAAGTTCAAAATATGTCAAAAAGAAATTGAGGGATTTAAATGTGTTGATTAGAAAAAATTAATATTGCCGATTTTTATTGAAATAGGTGCCCTCGAATCATATATTTCTTGATCATAGTAAATTAGAATAATTGAAATTATTTTGTTAGTCTATAATAGTTTTTTACTTTGTGACCTTCTATACAAAAAAATAGTTTCTCAATTGCACAAAGTCCATGGTAGATAATATTACCCTAGCAGAAAGAAAATTTGAAGAGTTTC
>CALFWI010000076.1 GCA_937928615.1 uncultured Saprospiraceae bacterium
GCGGCTGTTTCCCACAGCCGCCTTGTTTCAACCATTCCCCTGACCATTAAAAAGACACGCTATTCCTTTAAAATAAATCGACTTATTGCAGTATAATCCTTTCCCGTCAAAGAAAATATTTTTTCTTTTACCCTTTTCCTAAAAAAGGAAATGTAACTTTACTTTCTCCTTACCGAATAACTATTATCATTCTTTTTAAGAAATGAATGGCCAAACTGAAAACTATCCATTACGATTCATGTAAAATAAATTTGTCTTGGAAGGAAATTATAAAATCAGGGCACGTAAACGCTTAGTTAAATAATTAAGCGAAAACAAATTAAGTTATTATCATGGTACAAACAGAAAAGATTACTTCCGCTTCAACTATACATTATTCCGCTTGTCCACTTTGTAATGCTAAAAACATCCAGTTGACTTTGGCAACGGAAGATTATTCTATCTCCAAAGATGCTTTTGAGATTTATGCTTGTGACAGCTGTGATTTTCATTTTACCCAAAATGCACCTGCACCTGCAGCTATCGCTCCTTATTACCAGAGCGATGTTTATATTTCTCATAGTGATACCAAAGAAGGATTAGTCAATCGCTTATATCATACTGCCCGAGATTTAATGCTTGAAAAAAAGCGCAAATTAATTCAAAAATTAACGACTGGTAAACGATTATTAGACATAGGTAGTGGGACAGGTTACTTTTTAAATCACATGCAAAAAAGTGGATTTAAAGTAACTGGAGTAGAAATTGATGGTGATGCTAGGGCTGCCACCTTAAAAAATTTTAATATCTCGGTTAATCCTCCCCCAGCCCTCTTGGATGGTCAATTAACTGAAAAAGTTGATGTGATTACGCTATGGCATGTTCTAGAACATCTTCACGATATGGATGGTTATATGCAAAGTATGCATCGTCAACTAACCGAAGATGGTGTTGTCCTAATAGCTGTTCCAAATCATAAATCCTACGATGCCCAGCATTATGGAAAATATTGGGCAGCTTACGATGTTCCTCGTCATCTTTGGCACTTCTCTCCTAAAACGGTAGCCAAACTAGCTGATAAAAATGGTTTCAAAGTAATTGACCAAAAAAGACTCCCACTCGACCCTTTTTATAATGCCTTATTGAGTGAAAAATACCAATCTAGTAAATTATCCCTTATCTTTGGCGGCTTAATTGGATTGGTGGCTCTTTTAGTAAGTTATATCAATCCAGCTCGGAGTACTTCTCCAATTTATATTTTGAAGAAAAAGTAGTTCGTGATTAGTAATTGGTAACTGGTGATTTGTTTCGCCCGACCAATTACCAATCATCAATCACCAATCACTAAAACATGAAAGTTAAGACAATCGCCATTGGTTGTGATCATGCTGGTTATCCTTATAAAGCAGCTATTGTTAAAATGTTAGATGAAAAAGGCTATACCGTACTCGATTTTGGTACGCATACACCTGATTCTGTAGATTATCCTGATTTTGCTCATCCTACTGCCAATAGTGTAGCCGATGGAGAAGCAGACCTAGGAATTTTGTTATGTGGCAGTGGTAATGGCGTATCTATTACCGCTAATAAACATCAAAAAATTAGAGCTGCTTTATGCTGGCAAAAAGAGATTGCGGAATTAGCTCGTTCTCATAACGATGCAAATATGATTTCTTTGCCTGTTCGCTTTATTAGTGAACATATGGCTTTAGATATGGTGACTGTTTTTGTCGAGACGGAATTTGAAGGTGGGCGACATGCTCGAAGAGTTGGAAAAATGCCTTGTATGTAGTTTTCCAGAAAACAGGCTGAAAATTATCCCGAAAATTTTCGAGACTATCAGGCTATTTCATTGTCAGCAGTCAGAGGTATAACAAATCTGACTGCTGACAATTATTGAAAATAATGGTCTGACCTCTAACAACGAAGTGGTCTATTTTTTCAGTTTCAACAAAGCCACATTCTCAATGTGATGCGTATGCGGAAACATATCTACAGGTTGACATTTAACCACCTCGTATTTTTGGGACAAGATCTCAAAATCTCTTGCCTGCGTAGATGGTTTACAACTCACATAAATCAATTTAGGCGCTGCTAATTCTAGCAACATTTTCACCACTTTTGGATGCATACCTGACCTTGGTGGATCCGTAATTAGAATATCTGGTTTACCATGTTTTTTAGCAAATTCAGGCGTCAGAATATTCTTCACATCCCCTGCATAAAAAGTAGTATTATCAATATTATTTCTAGTTGCATTTTCTTTAGCATCTTTAATTGCCAATTCTATTTCTTCAATTCCGACTACTTGTTTGCAATACTTTGCTATAAATAAAGCGATACTCCCTATTCCTGTATATAAGTCATAGACATTTTCTGTTCCTTCAAATTCAGCAAAATCGGCTATGACTTGGTATAAGGCCTCTGCTTGCTTAGTATTCGTTTGAAAAAATGATTTCGGCCCAATTTGAAAAGTCACATCTCCTAGCTTATCTGTTACATAAGCTTGTCCATGATATAATTCCATATCCAAATCATACATAAAATCATTGGTTTTCGTATTGACACAGTAATAAACAGAAGTCAATCCAGGAATTCTTTTAATAATTTCATCTAAAATACCTTGAATTTTTTCTTGGTCATTTTTATGGACACATAAAACCAACATGATATCCCCCAAAGTCGTAATTCGCAACATTAATTGTCGTAAAAATCCAATATTCTGACGAGCATCAAAAAATGCCAAATCCTGTTCAATAGCTATATCCCTAACCGTATTTCTAATGAAATTAGAAGGCTCATATTGTAAGAAACATTTATTAATATCAATTACTTTATCAAAAGCACCGCCTGGATGAAAACCTAAAACTTGTGCTGTATTCGGAATACCACTATCTATTTCTTCCCGAGTTAGCCATCTTTTACTAGAAAAAGAAAATTCTAATTTATTGCGATAGAATTCTTGGTGTTTACAAGGCAAGATAGGTAGCATTTCTTTGACTTCCACTTTACCAATTCGCTGAATGACATTTTGTACATCTTTTTCTTTAAAAGCCAATTGTTGTTCGTAAGAAACATGTTGTAACTTGCAACCTCCGCAAAGGTCGAAGTGGGAACAAACAGGGGTTACTCGCTTGTCAGAACGTTGGTGGAATTTTTGAATCGTTCCTAGAAAAATAGATTTCTTCTTTCGTCTAGCCAAAACATCTACGACATCTCCAGGAGCAGCATCTGCTACAAAAATCGCTCTTCCCTCGGTATCTTTCCCAAATCCCTTTCCTTTGTCCGCTAAATCAGTAATGGCTAATTTTTCTATAATGAATGGCTTTCTTCTATTTCTGCCCATTTATTTTTGGTGAGTATTAGTAATGAATAATGAATTAAATAACTAACATTATCTTGTCAATACGACATAATCTTTTAAAATCGTTTCTAAAAAGACTAGCTTCTTTTTTGGTATTTCGGGCAATTCTAATAATTCACTAAATCGTTCTGTCAATAATAACAATGCTTCTTTATGTGCTGGATTTGGATATTGTTTGTACCGAAGAATCGCACTCTTGACCAAAAGCATATCTGCCTCTTTAAAATGCTTTATATCAGGATAAAGTGGGGTATAATTCTCTTTAGTACTAATTTTTAAAACATCGTCCAACCGAGTTATTTTTTCTGGTATCAGTTTAATAACCGTCGTATTTGCGGTCATATCGCCTAATCGCTGTTTTCGCTGAGAAGAGGCAATCATCATGGCCGCTAAAATACCTAAGGAAAAGATAGTATCAACGATATGAAAAACGGCTCGCAATAAATAATCACTTAATCCTGCCTCTGCCCCATCCAATCGAACAACTTTTAAGCCCATCAACTTTTTACCCCAAGATTGTCCATTCGCCACAATTTCAGAAATCAAATGGTACCCCATAAAAGTAATAATAGGAATAAATCGTACGACCATCAATAACGAACCATCTTCTCCAAATATATCTCCCACAATCCAGGAAGCCGAGAAAATAATCCCCAAACCAATCATTATCGCTATTGCCCCATCAATCAACGTCGCAAAAAAACGGTCTTTAAGTGTTGCCAATTCGTAGGCAATCGTCACATTTTGAGTCGTTTGAATATCTATGCTACTCATTGGTTATTAATTAATGAAGCGCAAAATTAACGGGTTTATTCCGAAACTACTATTTTTGTGTGGGTTTATTCTGGTTGCTTTGCTGGTTGCTAGTTGCTGGTTGCTGGTTGAACACACATTCTTCCTTTCTATAAAATTATTCTATGAAAAAAGTATTGATCACCTTACCACTTCCACCAAAAAGATTAGCTGCTATTAATCAACATATTGCCGCAGATTGCATTCCTGGCAAAAAAGCGCTTTATGAAGAAGTAGCAGAACGAATTGCTGGTTATGAAGGCGTACTTTTTTTAGGGCCCATGAAAAAAGGAATGGATGCCCCTTTATTAGCAAAAGCCAAAAACTTAAAAATCATTAGTAATTATGGCGTCGGCTATGATAGAGTGGATGCCGAGGCAGCCAAAAAACATAAAATTATTGTCGCCAATACCCCGCATGCAGTAACTGCTCCCACCGCAGATTTAGCCATTGGTTTAATGCTTAGTCTTTGTAGGAGAATAGCCGTTAGTGACCGAGCCATTCGGAATAAAACTTTAAATTCTTGGTATAATGCTCAACTACCCTCTATTTCCTTAAAAGGCAAAACTTTGGGCATTATCGGCATGGGTAGAATCGGAAAAGCAGTCGCACAAAGGGCGATTGCCTTTGGCATGAACATCGTTTATTACCAAAGAAACCGATTGGATACAGCTATCGAACAGACATATCAGGCAAGCTATTTACCGTTAAATGATTTGCTGCAACAGGTAGATATTTTATCTCCACATATTCCTTTATCTCCGAGTACTCACCATTTAATTGGTGCTAAAGAACTGGCATTATTAAAACCCTCTGCTTTTATTGTCAATACTGCTAGAGGAGGTATTTTTGATGAAACGGCATTAATAACCGTGCTGCAAGAAGGGAAAATTGCAGGCGCCGCCTTAGATGTTTTTGCTAAAGAACCAATCATTCCTGAAGCATTTTTGACGATGGAAAATATTATTTTGACACCGCATATTGGTACAGCACCCAGTGAAGCTCGGTCAGATATGTTTGATGAAGCCATTCAGAATTTAGTGGAATATTTTAGTGGGCAAGAAGTAACGAATCGGGTTATCTAGTTCAGTTTACAGTAGGCAATTTGCAATATTAGAATTAAGTGAGAATTCGTGGGGGAAACAAATCCGTGGGGAAAATAACAGATTAGATTCCCCGACGGATGAATGCTATTTTATTCAACGATAATTTCTCTGATTCCAACTCCATCTTCTGTTTGGATTTTTACCCAATAGACGCCCATTGCTAAATCAGTAACAGATAAAACCGTTTGATGATTAGCAATAGATTGTTTAACTACTTTTTGTCCTAAAGTATTATATATTTCAAGCTGTCCATTGGTTAAATCTACATCTCTTGCTAAATCAATCACTAATTTTTCTTTAACTGGGTTCGGATAAACGGCAAATTGTTGATGCTCTAATTGTTCTTCGATATCCACTAGCGCATTTTCATCTACAATCACCGTCACAGTAGGATTATCATCAGTGACCGTTACGGGAATTTCTCTGCCAGATGAATCCACCACTATTAAATCTATAATATCTAATTCTAGAACAGATTCTGAACGTCCTTCAATTATATCCAAATCTAAAATAAGTGCAAATTCGGCAATATTTCCAGTCCCATTGACGCCAAATTGGTCGGTTCGAGTAATCGCATATCCTACTTGACCTTCTTCCACCAACAATTTTCTACGAACTAAAACATCTTCAGCGTTCCCAATAAAAGAAGTTGGATTATAAGTCGTTTGAATATCTTTAATTAAAGATTTATCATAATCTACAGCTAAAGCAATGCCATATAGATTATCTACGGCCAAATCATTTACACCAACAACTAAATTCGCAGGAATACTAACTTGTGTTTGGTTAGGATTAATAAGTATAGAATTAGCAGGAAAGGTTAAACTGACTTCAGGTAAAGTAGCATCTACTTCAAAATCTTTTTGGTTGGTAATTTTTTGATAATTTTGGTCAATAGCAGCATAATCTTCCGCATTAACCACCCCATTACCGTCACAATCTATATGTTTAAAATCTAAATCAAAAAAGGTAAAAAATCCCCAATCAAATGCTGCTTGTAATATGGGCGCAATCACAGCATTAGGTCTTATTTCCCCCAATTTATTAAAACCAATACCCAGATTCAAAACATCAAAAATATTAACCAAATCATCATTATTCGCATCTCCAGGAAATACACAATCATTATAATCACATATTTCCGAGCCACCTACAGTAAAAACGGGTAAACAAAAGGTCGAAAAACAATCATTCTCGTCGTTCATAACCGTTACACAAACTTCGTATAATCCGGGCATCTCATATACATGAGTTAGCGTTAAATCATTCGTGGTGTCTTTTTGTCCATCTCCAAAATCCCATTCAATTTTATTATAATCACCATAAGATAGATTATAAAAATTAATCGTCCCATTATCCGACAATTGGTCTTCTGGCTGATAGACAAATAAAGCTTGACAACTTGTTTCTTCTGGAAAAATCGTTTCAGGAACAATGGTGTGACAAATCGTAGAGGTACAAAGGTCATTTGGAATAGCTACCGTAATATCTGCACAAATATTAATTGTGGGTGGACTTGTTGGGCTTGGCGTATAAACAATGGTAGGAGTTGTGCCAAGTTCTTTACTCGTTTCGTACTCATACCAATTCACCGTTTGTGGATAAAAATCTCCAAAATCAGTTTGGTTAAACACCTCTAATTGAAAAGAATTACTCGAATCAGCAAGTGCCACAGATTCAATATCAAAATTACAAGTATTCTCCCCAACTCCATTAGGGTCGAATAAGGACTCTATGCAATTAATATTGATAAGTGGTACATTCTCATCACAATCTGTGCTATCCAATAAAGTATAAGAAAATCGAATTAATTGACCAGGTATGAGTTCCTCTGATAATTTAGAAGGTTGGAACATGGCTGCACCATTGGCAGAGACAATTAAAATTTCGCAATTAAATTTGCCTAGTAAAAAGCCTCTACTAACGACTCCAAGTTGGTCGCAGTCTTGTGCTTGGAGTTGACCAAAACAAGTTAAGCTAATTAAAAGAATAAAGATTTTTAGTCGTTGTAAGGTTGTCAACATTAGCGTTTTTTTTATTTTTTGGGCAAAATAAATCGCCATGCAAAGTGAAAAATGGGAATAAGATTTTTGCCTGTGTAGACTATAAAAAATAAGTTCGTCATTTTGCTTTAGTTTTCATTTTATAAGCAGTTTTACTGATTAGAAAATGGGGGCTAAAATAAAATGTTAGTTAACGAGGTTATTTTTTATCATCATTATAGTTCATTTCTCTAAGAACCTGCTAAGTATTTTACAAATATGCATTTCTTCCATGCTAAAAAAAAGAACAAAATGCTACATTTGTACCTAAAAGTAGTAATTTTATTTTAGTCTTAAAATACTGATAATCAAATATTTGTCATTATCTTATTTTTTGCTATTTTTAGTCATTTTAACAGAAAACAATCTATTCATTCATGTTAATTAGTTCAAAACTTTTATCTCTGTTAAAAACCTTCTCTAAACATGACCTCAATAGTTTTAAAAAATTTGTAGCTTCTCCTTTTCATAATGAACAAGAAGAGTTAGTACAGTTATTTTCCATTATTGACCAATATCTTAGAGGTTCAGAAAAGGAACAAAAAACAAATCCACTAGAAAAGGAAGTTATCTGGGAACAGATTTTTGGTAAAAAAAAGTATAATGATGTTCGTTTCAGACGACTTTCTTCAGATTTAATTAAATTGGTTTATTCTTTTTTATCGTATAATAGCTATCAAAAAGATGGTTTATCAGAACAACTTAATTTATTAAAAGCCTTACGAAAACTATCTCTAAATAAACATTTTGATAGTACATTTAAACAAATAAGTCAAGCTTTAGATAAAAATGCATCAAGGAATGCTGATTATCACTTATCTAGCTTTACTAATAATTATAACTTATTTAATTTTCCTAAAAATGTTCAGGCAAAAATCAAATTATTCAATAACCTTGAACAAGCCGATTATCACCTCGAATGCTTTTTTATTATTAAAAAATTAGAAAATTATTGTGATTATATAGGATATAAAGAAGGTATTTCTTTTGATGTAAAAATTACCCTGCCTCCTTCATTTTTGGAATATGTTGAAAACTCTATCTTTATAAAAGACCCTTTTGTGAAAGCCTATTTCTTAGTGGCAAAAATGTTATTAGAACCTGAGGAAACAGCTTACTTTCTTAATTTAAAAGAACATCTAGAAAAGAATAGCATTCATTTTACCCTACAAGAATTAGATACTTTCTATATTCATCTAAAAAATTATTGTATTGTAAAAGTAAATGAAGGAAAAACCGATTATTTTAGTCAACTATTTGAAATTTTTCAAACCCTATTAAAAGAAAAAATCATTTTAAAAGACGGCACTATTTCTCCTCAAAATTATAAAAATATAACTACGGTAGGGCTACATGTAAAAGCGTATGATTGGGTAGAAAATTTCATCCAAACCTATACCAGTTATCTACCAAAAGCTCATCGAGAAAATGCATTGACTTTCAATCTAGCTAAAGTTTATTTCTCTCAAAAAAAATATGATCAAGTTATTGAACAATTAAGAGAAGTAGAAGATAAAAATCATGTCTATGCCTTGGGCGGAAAATTGATTTTATTAAAAACTTACTACGAATTAAATGAATACAGTCCTTTAGATTCCTTGACGGACAGTTTTCGAATTTATATTCGTCGCAACAAAATTATTTCTAGAGAAGTAAAGCAACAATACTTAAATTTGCTACGCTTTGTCAAGAAATTATCTAGCACCATTCCAGGAGATAAAAAAGCATTGGATAAAATTCGGGGGCAAATCGCTAAATGCAAGGCTTTAGCAGGCAAGAAATGGATATTAGAAAAAGTCGAGGAATTAGCTTAGGAATATCCATGATTTACTAAATCTACTAGATTTAGCAAATCTTTAAAATTCAGCAAATCTCGGATAGTAGTAAAACTTAAGAAAATGGCAAAAATAGCATTAGAAGGCATGCGTTTTCACGCATATCATGGCTTTTATAATGAAGAGCGAAAAACAGGTGGTTATTACTCGGTAGATGTATATATCGAAACAAATCTACCTAGAGGTGTTTTTCAAGATGATTTGACAGGTACCATCAATTATGAAATGGTCCATTTTACTTGCAAAGCAGCCATGAGAAAACCGACTAAATTAATTGAAACGGTAGCTGCAAGAATTATTGTCGGCATCAAAAAAGCCTTTGATAGATTAGATTCTGTGAATGTGCGGATTAGAAAAGAAAATCCTCCACTAGGCGGTGAAGTAGCTTGTGCAATGGTCGAATTAGACGACGGTTTTGCGCCTGCTTGTAATCGCTGTAAAAAACCATTGGTTTGCTTTGACAAACCTGGTGGTTGTTGGTGCACCAATAGAAATGTAGATGCTCGTCGTTTGGCTACTTTTCAAACTCAGTTTTTTAAGTGTAAATGCTTAGATTGTCCGTTGGAATGATTTTCCGTAGCTTAGGCTGCTAGCTTGAGTAACAAATCATACTCATTACTACTCAGGTCAGCAGCCTAAGCTACTTCAATAATCACAAAAGTACATCAAGCACTAGTCTATTTCAATCGTAAAAACACTCCCTGCACTCATCGTAAAAATACCATTTCCTGCCGATACATTTTCATGAATAATGACAGGTTCGGAGAATGGATTACCGTCATTGTCTTGATAATTAATCAACGTTGTTTCGTATAAATAGCGGTCTGCTGTAATAGTGGACAAAATAACTTCTATTCGTTTCAATCCTTCTGTTTCTCCAAAAGCAGCCATTTTCAATTCATATGCTTTTCCGTCAAAAGTAGCATCTGATAAGATTAAAGCATTTAAGCCTTCTTCAGTAGCAGGGTCAACTGGTGTCAGATAAAAAGGTTGTCTAAATTCTTCTATCCCATTAGGGGTGACTGTGTCATAAAATCCCGTAGCTTTTACGGCATAATAATTTTTTTCACCTGCTTTATCTTGAAATTTGATGGCAATTTCTTCTGCTCTATCATCATCATCGTTTCCATTCGTGTCTATATCTTCAAAAATACCAGAGATACCGTTTTCTTCATAAGTTCCAGAAAGAATCGACGTGGGTTGTACTAAGGATTGAGTGGCAATAATTTCACCATAAGTAGGAGTAGATACCCTTAATTCGTAAGTCTTATTAACTTCTAATAGTTTGGGTTCACTATTGACATAACCATCTACAGTAATTACATCTCCGTCAAAGTCAACGTATTCAAAAAAACGTTCATATTGATAAGTTTGTAATAATTGTCCCTCGCTATACAATTCTACTTGAGCGTCCTCGATAGGGGTTACATTTTCATTATCTAAGATACCAATAGTATGCGTAACATGAACTAAAGACACTTCATCTAAATTGGATAGATGAGCAGTAATGGCTAAATTGGATTCATGTGCGGGGACTTCAACCTCTACAATCGAATCGAAAAAACTCTCGCCACAACTCATTAAGAAAAAACTAGAAAGTATATAGAGGATATATTTTATATTTTGCATAGATGAATTTTTTTAGAAATATAAGAAGATTACAGTTCTTTGATAATGCTATTTTGGGGAACTGAAGTTCCCCTATACTTTAAAACTGAAACTTATAACTCACAGAAGGAATAATTGGAAAAATACTAATCTGCCTAAAGGTGCGCTGTCCTTCATTATTTCTTCCCGTCGTAATAAAATAAGGATTATTTCGATTATATGCATTATACACACCAATATTCCAGGCACCTTGCCAGTTTCTTCTAGCATTCTTTTTACTTTGAATTTCCACATTTAAATCTAGGCGATGATAAGCGTTCATTCGGAAGGCATTTTTCTCTCCAATATTTTCTATTTCATTAAGATATACTCCTCCAAAATCATCTTGAACAGGGCTGTTGTAGCGATATAAAGGCAACGTAATAGAATTCCCAGTCCCATAAACCCATGCACCCGTCAAAGAAATTCGGTCATTAAATTGATGGGAAACCACTAAAGATAAATCATGTCGGCGATCATATTTAAAAGGGTAGCGTTGACCACTATTAATTTCGTCAAACTGCCGCCAGTTCCAACTTAAAGTATAGCCTAGCCAGCCTGTTGTTTTGCCTTTCTTTTTTTGCAGAAAAACTTCTACACCATAGGCTTCTCCATCTCCTTGGGTCACTTTGTCTTGCCAATCATTTTCTACCCCAATAAAACTTGCCCCTTCTTTATAAGACAACACATTTTGCATTTTTTTGTAATAGCCTTCCACACTAAATTCATATTCCTTCCAAATGGTAGTCGCTATTCCAGCGGCGACTTGCCAAGAATCTTGCGGTTTGATTCTATCCGTACTTGGCACCCATAAATCTGTTGGTAAACTCAAAGATTCGTTGGTTAATAAATTGATGTACTGCGCCATTTTAGTATAAGAAGCTTTTAAAGCAATATTATTACTCATCAGATACCGCAGCCCTAATCTTGGTTGGATAGAGTAGTAGGTTGTATTGTCCACATCAAAGGCAGCAGCATGTAACCCAATATTGGCTTTAAAAGGACCAAATTGCAAATCATCTTCTATATATGCGCTATATTCCCAAGACTTAGCATCTTGAGAGCCTAAAGTCGTATCAATCGGATTTTCATTCGCTATTTCAAATTTAAATTGAAAAGCCCCTGGTTCGTAAGTATGATTGGTAGCACTAGCACCAAACTTGATATAATGGTTAGGATTTGGAATGAAATCAAAATCTACTTTGCTTGACCAATCGTAAATGCCAGAAAAATAGCGAGCTGCAAACTTATCGCTTGTATTATTATAGACGTCCTCAAAAGCCGTATTAAAATCAAATTTATAGCGACTATGCGTAATCGTTGTATTGGCAAATAATTTATTCGTAATCTGATAATTCCATCGAAAAGCACCAGTAATATTCCCCCAATCTGTACCACCATTTAAGACGGTATAATTACCATCTGATAAATTGTCTTTAGATTTTATACCAAATACATCTTTACCTGTATAAGCACTCAAATACAAACGGTGTTTTTTATTGATTTTATAATTGAATTTTGCGTTTAAATCATAGAAAAATAAAGTTGGCGTCAATTCATCTCCATTTTTTTCTGCCTGCTTTTTGGCAATAGGTCGAGCAAAAATATCAACATAAGTTCGTCTAGCGGAGACAATAAAAGAAGATACATTCTTTTTAATCGGGCCTTCTAAGGTTAATTTGGAAGAAATAAAGCCAACGGAGCCTTCTCCATGAAATTCTTCATTATTACCTTCTTTCATGTTAATTTCTAAGACAGAAGACAATCGTCCACCAAAACGAGCAGGCACTCCACCTTTAGTTAGAGTTACATTCTTGATAGCATCGGCATTAAATACCGAGAAAAATCCCAATAAATGCGAGACATTATAAACAGGTACACCATCTAATAAGACCAAATTCTGGTCAGGACTACCACCACGCACGTATAAACCAGATTGTCCTTCGCCACCAGATTGTACACCCGGTAATAATTGCAGTGTTTTCAAAACATCCACTTCCCCCAATAAAGCAGGTACTTTTTTAATCTGTTCCACAGGTACTTCAATTCGACTCATTTGACTAGATTCTTGGATTTTTTCTAATTTCTCGCCCACAATTTCTACCGTCTGTAAGCTAACAGAAGCAGATAAATCTATTTCTAGAGCTATATCTTTATCTAAGTATAATTTCACTTCTTTTGGTTGATAACCAATATAAGAAAAGGAAAGAATGACAGAATCTTTGGGTAAGGTCAAGCTAAAAAAACCATAAGTATTCGTTACCGTGCCTGCTAAACTTTTTTGGTCTAATACATTTGCAGCAATTAGTTTTTCACCATTTTCTTGATCGCTGATATACCCGCTAATCGTATATTTTTGGGAAAAAAGGGCTGTAGTAAATAGTAAAAATAAGAGTAAGAGTCGAATTGATTTCATATTCTGTTTAGGTGATTTTAAAGTTAGTTGTTAAATACAGCTACGACTACTAGATTAGTCAATCTTATTTATCCCCTATTCAAAATATTTTATTTTTCATATTTTATTATCTAGCGAATTTTCGCTACTTTGCAAAATTGAATATAATTAATCAACAACAAGTGTCTATCAAATCTATAGTATGAATGACTTAACAAAAAAGCTATTTGAGGAGATGAGTAAAAGTAGCATGGGGAGAAAGGTGCAAATTCCACCACCTGCAATAAAGGGTTTAGAAGCTACACTCCTAGAACATATTCCAAATAAATCCATAAAATGGTCTTTCCCTGTAAAAGAAAATTATAATAACCCATTTGGCATTACTTTCGGTGGCTACTACGGAATGTTTTTCGATGCAGCTATGGGGCCTTTCTCTGGTTTGACGGCTAAGAAACCTACGACTAGTTTAGATATGAATATCACTTTTTTGAAACCTTTGTCGCCAGAAGATAAGACCGTCGTAATAGATGTAGAAGTAGTAAGTATAAGTAAAAGTTATTTGCTTTTGAGCGCCAAAGCACATAGTGGCCGAGGTGTTTTAGTAGCTACTTGTACTTCTAGAATGTTGATTTTAAATCGGTAAGATTATTTATAATTTAACAAATAAGTAATCGGACAAGGTAATAATCCATTTTTTAACCACATAGTCACAAAATGAAAACACATAACCCAAAAGAGAACTAAAGTATCAGGCATCTAGCAGCAGATTTGACGAATTAACAGTTCATCATTCATCATTACTAACGATAATCCGTCTTTTTTACTTTAAAATCAAAAACATCTAATCGCTGATAATGTCCTGTAACATCTAAGGTCATTCGCTCTTTATAGACTCGGTCTAAATCTTTAATTTCGCAAAGCAAAACACCTTCTATATCAAATTGAGGTTCCAATAAATAATTCCCATCTGGGCCAATGACACAACTACCACCATTCAGCATAAAATGTTCTGGCTTATCTTTTAAATGTACTGGCATTTCTAATTCCTCAGGCATGTCTTTTACTCGTAAAATTTGTCCCGCTGCAATCACAAAACAACGACCTTCAAAAGCATAATGTCTACTTGCAATTTGATGTCGTTCAAACACACAAGGCCAAACTGCTACATGAATCACTTCTTTTTCATTATGCATCGCTTGTCGACTCAATGGCATCCAATGTTCCCAACAAATCAAACCGCCAATTTCACCAAATCCAGTGTCTACTGTTTTTAATCCTTCCCCGTCTCCATGCCCGTACAACATTTTTTCGGTATAAGTCGGCATTAACTTTCGGTGATGATTGACCAAGTTTCCTTTGGCATCAAATAATAATAGGGAATTATAAATGGTCCCATTCCCCTTCCCTTTCGTTACGACTTCATTTGCGCCAAGCATAATGGTCACGCCATACTGTTTAGCCCATTTTCCAATTTGAGTCGTTGTTTGACTCGGTACTTCCACGCCGCTTCTTAACATTTTTAAAAATACATCTTTTGTTGGTTCATGATCCCAAATAGCTATATTCGGGCAATGGTCTAACCAAGCAGGATAACCACACAGCCAGGTCTCTCCAAAGACAATCATCTCCGCCCCTTTTTCAGCAGCTTCTTTGATATAAGCTTGCATTTTTTCTAAACTTTTGGCTAAATCTAAATAAACGGGACTAGCTTGAATGATGGCGATTGTAACAGATGCAGGCATAGAATAATGATTTTTAGGTTAGATTAGTCGAATTTTTAAATTTTTGATTGTAAATTTTTGATTTTGAATTTCAAATATTGTCTATTTGTTGAATAAACCCTATCTTTGCACTCGCTTTTGAAAAAGCAGCTAAAATTAAAATATAGAAACGTAAAAATATATTAATAAAATGAAAAGGACTTATCAACCATCCAAAAGAAAGAGAGCGAATAAGCATGGATTCCGTTCTAGAATGAGTAGCAAAAACGGAAGAAAAATAGTTTCTCGTAGAAGAGCTAAAGGTAGAATCAAATTAACTGTTTCTGACGAAAATATTGGTAAGTAATTGATAATTAACTTCCGTTAATTATTCTATTTTTCTTTTCCAAAGATTTCCTTTGGTAGGCAAAGCAAGTAATTCCATCATGGGATACTTGCTTTTTCTATTTATGGAATGAGCAAAAAAGAAAAGTCCCAGAGCGACTTTTATTTTTTGTGAACCGCCTACGGACGGGAAGGCAAGAATAAAAGTCCCAGAGCGACTTTTATTTGGTTCTTTGACAATTTTTGCACAAGTTCAATCCTTTCAGGATTGTGGAAATCGAATCTGCCAGAACGCTCCGCATTTCATACGTAGTTATTCTAGTTTAATCACTTCGTGATTGATAGCAGAGCAAAAATTGTCAAAGAATCTTTTATTTTTTGTGAACCGCTTGCGGATGGGAAACAGGATAGTCGAATTCAATGCTCAATAAAGGTCGTTGAAAATTTGAAATTAAATCTTACGAACATCGTGTCATTAAAATTTTCCAAAAAAGAAAAATTAAAAAGTAGAAAGGCTATTGAACAGCTTTTTCAGGCACGGCAATCTATTCATGTCTTTCCACTTCGGTTGATTTGGCGAAAGCTAGATTTTCCACTAAGTCAATCTCCCGCACAATTTGCGGTGAGTGTTCCCAAAAGAGCTTTTGCTAAAGCAGTACACCGAAATAGAATTAAACGAATTATTAGGGAAGTTTATCGACTTAATAAAGCTGACTTCTATGCAGCGCTACCTAAAGAAGAAGGACAGTATGGATGTATGCTGCTGTATTCAGGAAAACGAGAACCTACTTTTGCAGAAATTGAAAAATCACTAAAAAAATTAATTCGCATATTACCTAAAAAATTGAAAGGTAAGGGAGGAGGAAATAAAGAAGAAAAACCTACCTAAAATTAGGTAGGCCTCTCGAATGAAAACACGTTATATACAAGTTCTTTATAAGAAACGCCGAAGCGCATATTATTTTCTACTATAATAGATGACTAGGAATAGAAAAATCCACACTTTTTGCATAATTTTTTATTACTTTTTTTTCATCTACGCTCAAACGACATCAATTCTTCAATTTTTAGTACTTTTGGCAGGAATTTCTCAAACAATTAATCATTTTCTAAATAGTACCACCACATAAGTGTTATCTTTATTTCGTACCAATCAGATTGCCATTAGCATATTACTGTTAGTATATGCCTTAATACTAAGACTGTCTTATTTCTTGGGAAACACGCCTGTTGATATGGCGAATGATGGCATTTTATCGTTGTTTATAAAAAATTATTTAGGAGATAATTCCCTAGTGACTGGCATTATCACCCTATTGGTCGTTTTTTGTCAAGCCTTATTAGTTAATAATTTAGCGAACAAATACCGTTTATTTAGAGAAACCACGCTCTTTCCTGGGCTATTTTACATTCTATTGGTTAGTTGCATTCAAGATTTCCTTCCACTATCCGCGGTACTATTAGGGAATACCTTTTTAATTATAGCCATTACCAACTTACTGAGTATTTTTAAAAAATCTAAATGTGCGGATGCTATTTTTAATGTAGGGTTTTGGATAGGTGTAGCAGCTCTTTTTTATCATGCTTTTGTACTGTTCTTATTTTTAGGTTTACTAGGATTAATCGTTTTACGATCCTTCAAATTTAAGGAAGCAGTTATGCTTATTACAGGCTATCTTTTACCTTTTATCTTTATTAGTATTTATTACTTTTGGTATGATGAGTTCCAAGCATATTGGCATACTCATTTCTTCGAGCAATTTAGTTTTTTAGACCTTCCTCCATCTCGTGGCTGGAATACTTACTATAAATATATTATTCTAGGTATACTAATTATCATGGGCGTATTTAATCGCTATACTTTTGAAAAATCGTATAAAATTCGCAATTACATGAATATTTTTTATACCACTTTAATTATTAGTGGGCTAACTTTTTTATTCCAAGAAAACATCCAACTTAGTCATTTCCTAATTATTGCGACACCACTTTCCATTCTATTAGCAGCCTGTTTTTTAGCCATGTCAAAAACAACCGCTGAATTTATCCATCTTTTTATTTTTATTGCGATTATGCTTTTCCAGTTTAATGTATTTACATTTCTTTAATTAGGTGCCATTCCGCCTCCTAATAACATTAAACTAATTGGAATACCATTATGAATGGCATGAAAAAGCATGCTATACCGAGTCCCCCAGCCTACTCTAATATACCCCAACATAATACCAAGTACAAACTGTGGTAAAACTAAAATGGGAGCTAAATAAATGGGAACAGTAGCGACAAAATTGGAGAAATGTACCGCAGCAAAAACAATTGTAAAAGTCCAAAAAATAGTTTTAAAATTATTTTTACACCAAGTTATAATCAACCAATCTGCTTCATTTTGATGCCACAATCTAATGGGTATTTTCCACCAATTTCCAATTGGAAATCTAAAAAATAATTCTTCCAATATAGGCGCTAAAACAACTGCCATGAAGGCTAACTTCATCGGCTCATCCAATAATTTAGTAATTTCATGATCGGTATCTTCTATCCCAGTTACGCTCATAATTCCCATTAAAGGAATCATCAATAAAAAATCTAAAGCCAATAAATAAGGAAAAATTTTTTGAGGCTGTTCTAAAAAGTGCCTTGGTAAAGGGTCTAGTCTAGGATTCTTTACAAAAGCAACTAAATCTTGCCAAACTGAAGAAAGAGATATGTCCAAAATAATAGGAATTGAAGGATTTAGAAAATACCTGTCTACCGATAGGTAGAAAAGATTGAAGTACTTCCTTTTAAATAATCCAAGATGAAAGGATAATCAGTTAATGGGGTTTAGAAGGCTACAAGACGAGTGAATTAGAACAATTTCACCACATTCACTCCTGCCGCTTATTTACTTATAACTTAACAACTCGAATCGTTTCAATTTTTGTATCACTTACCAATTCTAAAATGAATCGATAGCCTTCCAAGTCTATTTCAGCTCCTTGTTGCGGAATTGTTTCTGTTGTCGTTACCAAATAACCAGAAAGAGTGTGGTATTCTCCTTCTGGAAAATCAAGGGCTTCATATTTTTCATTGAGGTAATCGATTTCCAAACGACCAGAAAACAAAAATTCTTGTTCGGAAATTTGTTGTTCAATATAATCTTCTTGGTCATGCTCATCTTCTATCTCGCCAAAAATTTCTTCTACAATATCCTCTAAGGTAATAATACCCGCTGTTCCACCAAATTCATCCACTACACAAGCAATACTTACTCTACTCTTAATAAATAAATTCATCACTTCCTGAACCCGCATTACTTCTGGGACAAAAGGAATATCTAATACAATGCTTTTTAATTGCTTAGGTTTATTCAACATCTGTTGATGGTGAACATAGCCTAAAATATTATCCATGTCTCCATCAATGACCACTATTCTGGACAGTCTAGACGATTGAAATAAAGCTAATAATTCTGCTATACTAGCATTGATGTCTATTGCTTCAATTTCTGTTCTAGGCACGACACATTCTTTTACTTTTACCTGTCGGAATTCTAAAGCATTTTGAAATAATTCCTTATCAATTTCTTCATCCGTATCAGACGAAAAGGAGGCTTCTATAAAATGTGCTAAATCTATTCTAGTAAAAGCATTATCTACTTTTTCTATAGGTGTTTTTAAGACGTACTTTAATAAAAGGTTCGATAATTTAGTCATCAACCAAGAAGGTACTCCTAATAAAAACTGAAAAAATCGGAGTGGATAAGCTAAAAAATAAAGAATGTTATCTGCAAATAGTCTAAAAATAGTTTTTGGTAAGAACTCTCCAAAAATTAGTACAATTAAAGTCGTAATAATCGTATTAATAAATAACTGCAAGGGTTCGCTTGCCACAAAAGGGCTCATTAAAGGTGTCAATAGCTTCGTCATCAAAGTGGTAAAGACCACTAAAGCAATGCTATTGCCTACTAGCATCGTTCCTAAAAAATGAGCTGGTTTGTCAAAGAAATTAGCTAAAATCTTCCCTCTTCTTGCCCCTCTTTTTCGTTTTAATTCAACACGTAATTTACTTGATGAAATAAAAGCTATTTCAGAACCTGAAAATAAGGCAGATAAAGCCAAAAAAAATATAATAGAAAATATTAAAGAAATAGTCATGCTAAATTTTAGCGATTTTTAAACATTGAGTAAATATTTTATAAAAACATCTCCATTTTATACTCAATTAGCTTTTTTCTAAGCTTGCAATAAATGCAATATAGTTTATTCCATTAAATGATGCCTAAGAAGTTTCCTGAAATCTAAAAGATTCTAATAAATAATCGCCTCTATCAAGACAATTTCATTTTATCTTTTCTATAAATAAAACCTATTCCCTTTAACTTTGTTAACGTTTAAACATTAAGTGTGTATTTTTGATTGTTATCAACCTTATTAAAAAATAATTTATGGAAACCAATTCCTTATGGTTCCTAGAAAATATTGATGTCACCAATATCTTCTGTCCTCAAAAGTTAGGCGCAGGGGCTATGAAAGAACATGTTCAAAAAAAGTATAAAAAAGGAGAATATATTTATATTCCCAATGAACATGCAGACCAAATCTATCTGTTGTCTGAAGGACGAGTGAAAATTGGTGCTTATGGAGACGGAGGCAAAGAAATCACTAAAGCTATTTTAACAACAGGGGAAGTTTTTGGGGAGTTATCCCTAATCGGCGAGCAAAAAAGACGAGATTTCGCCTATGTTATGGAATCAACGACCGTTTGTACCATTTCTGTTAAAGAGATGAAAAGTCTAATGCGGGAACATAGTGGTTTACAATTATTCATCATGAAAATAATGGGTAATCGGGTGTTAGAGATGGAACAACGACTAGAATCCTTAGTTTTCAGAGATTCTCGAACTCGTATCATTGAATATTTAGAAAATTTAGCTAAACGAAAAGGGCAACGAGTAGGTTATGAAACCGTTGTACGTCGATTCTTAACCCACCAAGAAATTGCTAATCTAACGGCTACTTCCCGCCAAACAGTCACCACCGTTTTAAACGAATTAAGAACTAAAAACATCATTACTTTTAATCGTAAACGATTATTAATCAGAGATATGAATGCCTTGACAAAAGAAAGAAGCCCACAATAAAACATACAGGAGTCATCAATTTTTTTTAAAAAATTAGTATTTCTATACTAATTTTATTTTCTTTGTGAAGAATTACTTTGCTGACCAAGTAAAGTAGTTGACTTAAATTACTTGAATCCCTAAATAATTAGGCCCAAGAATTTCCTTACATCATCCTTCAAATTTAATATAATGAAAGAAGCAGTAATTGTATCTACCGCCAGAACGGGAATTGGCAGAGCGTATAAAGGTGCATTTAATAATACCAATGGACCAACTATGGCTGGTTGGGTTATAGAAGAAGCCGTTAAAAGAGCTAAAATTAATCCAGCAGAAGTAGACGATTGTGTGATGGGCTGTGCTATGCAACAAGGAACTACTGGTCAAAATATAGGCAGATTAGCTGCTTTAGCTGGTGGGTTACCTGTAACAGTTGCTGGTATGACAATTGACCGTCAATGTTCTTCTGGCATGATGGCAATTGCAACTGCAGCTAAACAGATTATGTATGATGGTATGTCAGTTGCGATAGGTGGAGGAATTGAGTCTATCAGTTTGGTGCAGAATGATAAAATGAATACTTATAGAGCTTTAGATAAAAGTTTAGTAGCTAAGCACCGTGATGTCTATATGCCTATGCTAAAGACAGCAGAAGTGGTAGCAAAAAGATATGGCATTACTAGAGAAGCACAAGATGCTTATGGATTCCAAAGTCAACAAAGAACCGCAGCGGCACAAGCAGCAGGAAAGTTTGATGATGAAATCATTTCCTTAACGACCAACAAAGGCATCTTCAATAAAGCAACCAAAGAAATTACTTTTGAAGAAGCTACTTTAGGCAAAGATGAAGGTAACAGGCCTTCTACAACAGTGGAAGCATTAGCTGGATTGAGAACAGTTATAGAAGGCGGTGTTATTACTGCTGGAAATGCCAGTCAATTATCCGATGGTTGTTCCGCAGCAGTCTTAATGGATAGCAAATTAGCAGAACAAAGAGGCTTAGCACCATTAGGTGCTTATAGAGGAATGGCAGTTGCAGGTTGTGAACCAGATGAAATGGGTATTGGACCAGTCTTTGCGATTCCAAAATTATTAAAAGCACACGGTTTGAAGATGAGTGATATAGGTTTATGGGAATTAAATGAAGCTTTTGCAGTTCAGGTATTATACTGTCAAGAAAGATTGGGCATTCCTAATGAATTAATGAACGTTAATGGCGGAGCGATTTCTATTGGTCACCCTTATGGTATGACTGGCGCAAGAATGGTCGGACATGCTTTAATCGAAGGTAAAAGACGAGGCGCTAAATACGTTGTTTGTACCATGTGTGTTGGTGGAGGTATGGGTGCTGCTGGGCTTTTTGAGGTTTATTAAGATTTGTAAGATTTATAAAATAGGACAAAGCATTTGTCTTATTTTAATTTTCATCAAAAAAATGGGTTGGTATCGCAGGATACTAACCCATTTTTTATAGATATTTACTTACCACATAAATAACATAGTATGTTTTGATTAGTTGCTCCATTAAAAATCCTTAGTCTAGCTGCCGCAGGTCAGGTAGTTCAGATGGCAAGTGCTCTCAGCGACGCTAAAATTACGGCTCCTTCTCTTTTTTGCACCAGATGGAAAGGCTTTATTTTTAATTATTCAGCATTCTGGCGAATATTTTACTGAGTCTGATACTTTGGTTTAGTCATTAGCCTGAAGGAGGAGCAGCTATTCCTCAACCAGCAGTAGTGACTATTACGGGGAAAATTTTAGATGCTTTGCAGGAGGCCAGAGTAACCAATAATGAATTACCTAAAAATGAAAGGTGTTCCCCAAAATTAGGGCAACACCTTTTATTTTATAGATAATGCTAGTCTTTTTAGGTACTTAGCAAACTTTAAAAAGAACGAATTATCAATATTTTAAAATGTCGATAACTTTTAATCTCGGCTCTACGGTGAAAACTATGGGTAAATAAAATTTACGACTCTGGAGAGTCGTGTTACCTTCTTATCGCAATGGTAAAACGTAACACAATGCTCCTGAGTTCTCACTCATTATTAACTACCCACACTTTTCACCATAGAGCTATATTTTTTAAGTCGGAAAATTAAATTTGGAAAACTTAGAATTTCCTTCTAAAACCTTCACGAATCATTGTATTTGAAACCACCATATTAATCCAAAACAATTATTTTAGTGGTTTTTGTTCCAGATTCGGTTTGCAATTGAATTAAATAGATTCCTTTTGGAACATTAGTTCTATTCCATTCTAATTCGTGCTTACCTTTATCTCGATAGGCATTTAATAATTGGTGAATAGGTTTACCTTGAATGTCTAGTATGTTCAAATTGGTAATTCCAGCTTTAGGTAAATCAAAAGTTATGGTAGCATAATAATTCATAGGATTTGGAAAAACATTTAATGTGAAATCATCTGGTGGAATAGAACTAGGTATGGTTAAGCTATTATCACTTAATGTTTTTAAGGTAGTTGCTACACAATTTTCAATTTTTGCTAAGAAATTACTACTTGTAGGAGCGTGAAAGCCTGGCTTTAAAGTTATACTTTCTCCTGCTT